>DAITNH010000136.1:0-12983 GCA_036834745.1 Prolixibacteraceae bacterium | reverse complement strand
TTGGGTTTGAGCTGTAGCAACAATTAAATATGGAAGGTATCCCAAATTTTCCATGATGTCGATTTCTCCACTGACAGGCCATCCGCCATAAGTCCGATCGGTTGGCATCATCCAGATTGCCGGCCACATCCCAATTCCTTCGGGCAGTTTGGCCCTTACCTCAATCCGGCCATATGTCCAGTCTCCTTTTGTCCGGGTGACCAATCGTGCCGATGTATATTTTTTGCCTTCGAAATCTTCCTTAATAGCATTAATATAAAGATATCCAGCTTTTACTTCGGAGTTCTGCAGACGGGCATTTGTATAGTATTGAGCTTCGCTGTTTCCCCAACCATCTCCACCAACATCGTAGCTCCATTTCGAATCGTCGGGCAATCCATGGTAATTAAATTCATCGCTCCACACCAATTGATAATCATCAGGAGGTATTACCGGATCGGTAGGCTCTGATGGATTATTTTTTGCACAACCCAAAAGGAAAAGTGCACTCAGCGCAGCAATAAAGAGTTGCAATTGTTTCATTGGTGCAGATTATATTTTTTATCTCCGGAAATTCTACCTTCGAAATATACGATTTTCCGGCCATTTTATTTTGCTGAAAAAATGAAATCAGATCAGAGTTTTATTTCTTCTTTTTGAACGGCAAAACGGGTATAAAATCATAAGGAAGCATATCTGCAACCCGTTCTCTGGCCATATCTCCGCCCCATGAAGCAGCATACGGCCCTGAATAATAACCGTTTTTATACACTTGCAGCAAATCAGAAAAAATGATTACGCTGGAAAGATTGTGTGGCCAGTATCTGTTTTTATAGGATGGCGACAACTCAGGGTGGTTAAAAGTATAGGTAATTGAAACAGGTGTGTTATAAAACAAGGTTACAGTTCCATTGTCATAACCATTATACAAATCGTATTCCGAAATTGTATTGGCAACCACCCATCCTGTGCGGCATGAATCCAATTCATAGGCACACAACTCGAAATTCTCCTGCTTCAAAGAATCGTTAAAGATGGTCCTTAGAAAATGCATTTTTGAACCGTAATAAGTATTTAATCTGGCAAGTTGCCACTGATCCTTTTTAATTTTATTTGCTTTGATTTCCTCAAAAAAATAGTTGCCTGAATATCTTAAATGACCGGTCTTTAAATTGAGTTGAAAATCCTGAAGATCAAAAAATATAGAATAACCCAACGATGAATTCTTAATTCTCAATGGTTTTCTTGAAAACGCTTTGAGTACACTGTCACTCGAACTCTGAAAAACGACGAGGTCTTTTGTATTTTCAATAAGGCAATATTGAGAATTTGAAGTATTTCCAATAAAAGCCTCACTAAACAAACGAATGTTTTTTCGTCGGTTTCTATCTTTCGAATTTATGACAACCTCGTCCAGAACAAATATTCTGGCATTCAACTTCATATTGATCCGCTGATCGACATCATTCGCGTTTATGATTTGAGATTTGGGGAAATAACCAACGCAGGAAATAACAATCTCATAATTACCATCCTGAGGAATAGTTAATAGATAGTCACCTTCAGAATTTGCCATAACGCCTATGGTAGTCTTTGACAAGAAAACATAAGCATAAGGTATCGGAACATTAAGGGAGTCGGTTATTAAACCGGAAATTACTGTTTGTGCGTTCAATTGAAATGCAAACAGCGAGGTTAAAGCAATCAGCAAAATTTTTGATCTCATTTAGTTGCAGATAAAAATAAGAAGTTGATACGTCTGTTTTGTAATCCATCGCCACCATCTTTTCTCTAACATTTTGCTTCTGTAAGCCAATTTGCAAGGCAAACAATGCAATAATAATCACACCAAGATAATATGATATAACTATTGATTTTTAAAATAACAAAAAGGGCAGAACTCGCATTCTACCCTTTCTGTATTTTTCCCTTCGACCAGCTTACTTCGATACACTCCCCTCAACACGCTGCGCTGCTCGGGGAGCGTTTCTTCGGACTTCTGTCTCCGGTCTTCTGACTTTTTTATTTACATTGAACTTTTGCCCAGGTATCTTTTAACTGAACAGTGCGGTTGAACACAAGCTTTTCAGGAGTTGAATCCGAATCAATATTAAAGTAACCCAGCCGTTCGAACTGGAAATGATCGAGCACTTTGGCATCTTTTACAAATGGTTCGATGTAGCATTTTGGCAACACCTGCAACGATTCGTGGTTCATGAATTCCTTAAAATCAATGTCTTTGTGTCCGTCAGGTTCTTCATCGGTGAAAAGACGGTCGTACATGCGAACCTCTGCTTCCACATTTTCTGTTGCCGAAACCCAGTGAATCGTAGATTTTACTTTGCGTCCATCGGGAGAATTTCCTCCGCGCGAGGCAGGATCGTAGGTGCAATGTATTTCAGTGATTTCGCCATTGGCATCTTTCACCACACCGGTGCAGGTAATAAAATAGGCGTAACGAAGGCGGACTTCGGTTCCGGGTGACAAGCGGTAAAATTTCTTCGGAGGTTCTTCCATAAAGTCTTCGCGCTCGATGTACAATTCGCGTGTAAACGGTACCAGCCGGGTTCCCATTGTTGCATCTTCAGGATTATTAACGGCTTCCATCTGGTCAACCACTCCTTCCGGACAATTGGTAATTACCACTTTCAGCGGATTCAGCACACCCATCACACGTTGCGCACGTTTGTTCAGGTCTTCGCGGACAGAATGTTCCAAAAGGGCAACATCTGTAATTCCGTCGGTTTTGGTAACTCCAATGCGCTCGGCAAAATTCCGGAGCGATTCGGGTGTATAACCACGACGGCGCAATCCGCAAATGGTAGGCATGCGCGGATCGTCCCAACCGGTGACATGATTGTCTTTCACCAGTTCGAGCAATTTCCGCTTGCTCATTACGGTATAGTTGAGGTTCAGCCGCGAAAATTCGATTTGTCGCGGACGGTAATCCGAATCTTTCAATTGGTCGATAAACCAATCGTACAGCGGACGGTGAACTTCGAATTCGAGGGTGCAAATTGAATGGGTAATTCCTTCCCAATAGTCGCATTGTCCGTGGGCAAAATCGTACATCGGGTATATGCACCATTTATCTCCAGTGCGGTGATGCGGTGTTTTCATCACCCGGTAAATAATCGGATCGCGCATGTGCATATTGGGCGAAGTCATGTCAATTTTGGCGCGCAGCACCCGCACACCTTCGTCGAATTCTCCGGCTTTCATGCGCAAAAACAAGTCGAGGTTTTCTTCAACTGAGCGGTTCCTGAATGGGCTTTCGGTACCCGGACGGGTAGGCGTTCCTTTCTGGGTACTGATGGTTTCGGCATCCTGATCGTCGATGTATGCTTTTCCTTCCTGAATAAGTTTTACTGCAAAATCAAAAAGCCGGTCGAAATAATCGGAGGCGTAAAGTTCGCTGTTGTTCCAGTTGAATCCCAGCCAGCGAACATCTTCCTTGATGGAATCCACGTATTCGGTTTCTTCTTTCGAAGGGTTGGTATCGTCGAATCGCAAATTGGTTAAACCGTTGTATTTCTGAGCGGTTCCAAAATTCAGGCAAATTGATTTGGCATGACCAATGTGCAGGTACCCGTTGGGTTCCGGGGGAAACCGGGTATGCACACGACCATTGTTTTTACCTGCACTAATCTCTTCTTCAACAATCTGGTGAATAAAATTATTTGATTTCACCGCATTATCATTCTCAACTACATGTTCGCTCATTGTATCCAGTTTAAAAGTCTTTTCTTTTTGGCATTAACGACAAAAGTATAAAATGATTTCAGCTAACAGATAATAAGGTGTTTGAAAATTGAATTCCGCAACATTAAAATTAATTTTGTGGACGAAGACAGGAGACGGAAGACAAGAGTCAGTAGAACTACAAAGGCTCAAGGCGACTCAAAATTGTAAATAGTACATTGTTTAAATAGTAAATACTTATGACACTGATCGAAATTGAAGGAATGGAGTTTTATGCTTTTCACGGGCATTTTGAGGTGGAGAAAGTCGCCGGAAACCGGTTTTTGGTAAATCTGAAAATTGAAGCCGACCTGAATAAAGCAGGAAATACTGACCGTTTGGAAGATACGCTCGATTATCAGAAAGCCTATATGGCCGTAAAGGAAGAAATGGCTGTTCCTTCTGATTTACTCGAACACGTTTGTCAGCGTATTATTAACCGGATTAAATCTGAATTTCCAGCGGTTCAAAAAGTTGTGGTTAAAGTTTCAAAAATGAACCCGCCAATGGGTGGGCAGATTGAAAAGGTAAGCGTGACAATGGAAGGATAACTACTATTTTACTAAATCCATAAAGACTTTTTTGAATGTTGCTATTTCAGAAGCAGATAACTTGCCTAAATCTGCAATCTTATCTTTTTGCTTTAGAGTAACGATTCTATCAACTTTTATCACCGACTGAACCCGTAGTTTATTCGTTCCGCTTGGATTTATTAATATTTCATTGGCATCCAGCAAGTCAGGAACAACCGAGCTTATGGCAGATATTACCAAATCCTTGTATTTATCTGCAGTTTCAGTAATCACAACTGCTGGTCTAACTTTGACATTCTTCAATTCAGCAAACGGAAATGGAATCAGGATAATATCGCCTGTCTTCATTTATTTATTTTTTTGAACTAAATAATCCTGATAAATATCTTCCTTCGAATCGTTCCAGAAGTCCAGTCCGCTTGTTTGTGAAGTAAAGTCCCTAAGTTCTTCATCAATCGAGTCGATTTCTTCGAGGAAGGTAACAACTACCTTATATTTCTTTTTATCGTGAAAATCATCCAACAATCTCACCGACTTTCCATCATATATCCCATTAACTGCTATCATGCTATTTTTTTTCAAAGTTAGAAAATCCTGATCAACAAGTTACAATCGGCATCCAAAATCAATGCTCAGGGGTTTTCACTCTTAGAGAGGGCCTTGACTAATGAAAATCATTTTACTTTGGTAAATCTTACCAGAACCGAAACATGTGGTTCAACAGAAATAGTTAGTTTATCGGCAACAGTTCCTTTTTCTTCCTTGCTCCATAAATCTTTTACTGAGTAATTTCCTGAAATCCCAAGTTCAGCAAAAGTTACTGAAATATCAGAAATTCCGGCATCATTGGTGTTGAAGAAAGCCACATATTTATCTTCAGTTCCGGGCACATCGGCAGTCCAGACTATCAACCCATTCTCTTCTTTCAGTTGTTTATTATTCGCGCTGTTCTGATTTACAGCCAAAACTTCGTCATTGGTCAACAATGAAAGGGTAAACTCATCATTGCTGGGTAGGTCGCCGCCAAACATGAGCGGTGAGCGAAACATTGCCCAAAGATTCATCAACGTATATTGTTCAGGTTTTGTAAATCCTGACATTCGGTCAACACCGCGTTCTCCGCGCACAGAAATTCGTCCCAATGCAAGCATGTCGGCATCAGGCCAGTGACCTTCGCCAATATACGGCGCCCAGTCGGCACAACGTTTGAATTGTGGTTTCATGTATTCCCAGTTGTCCCAAAAATCGTCACAAATACGCCACATGTTGGCATGGTTCAGCACATGATCAGCTTTTTCGAGCGGAGTTGCTCCGGGCGAAGTCGAAAAAACCATCGGACGACCAGATTGGTCAATGGCTTTGCGGATCAGCTCGATTTCAGCCTGATGGTATGGACGCGACAAGTCATCAATTTTCACAAAATCTACTCCCCATGAAGCATACAAGTTGAAAATGGAATTGTAATATTCCTGAGCACCTTCTTTTGCAGCATCAATGGTGTACATATCGCGCAACCATTTGCATTGCAGCGTATCCGAATAAATGTCGGCAGCCTTTGCATTGCTTCCCAGAATTGGAGTATTCTTTTTTACCGCTTCAACCGGAATGCCGCGCATGAGGTGAATCCCGAATTTCAGCCCTTTGCCATGAATATAGTCGGCCAGCGATTTAAATCCGTTACCGTCAGCAGCAGAAGGAAATTTATTCACCGCCGGCAAAAATCGCCCGTTTTCATCCATTGTGTAAATCTGATCCGTCTGATTGTAACCGCCAGCTTTGTCATTCTCAACAAACCACCGGATATCTACCACGATGTATTCCCATCCATGCTTTTTCAGGTGCTCAGCCATGTAATCGGCATTTGCCTTAACTTCAGTTTCGGTAACAGTAGGGCCAAAACAATCCCAGCTATTCCAACCCATTGGAGGGGTTTTTGCCAGTTGCCAGAATGCTTTATCCTGATTTTCTTCGGAAGTTTTTGGTTTTTTCCCTGTGCAGGATAACATCATCAAAAGGGTGATGACAATCGGTAAAATGTTGGTTCTAATTTTCATCTACGGATGTAATTTAGTTTGATAATTCAGCTTATATTTAAAAAGTGTAAATATAACCTTTATCAAACATCTCCAAACCGTCAATTCCTGAAAATATGGGTTGAATTGAAACTTCTACTTCCAAATCACTGAGCGCATGGAAATACTGCCCATCTGCAATTCAGAATTGAAAAATTCAGGCTGATCGGTTTTCGCTTTCATGCCGAGAACGTACAATAATGGCAGAAAATGATCGTACGAAGGATGCGCCATTTGGGCCAGTGAACCCAATTCCTGAAACTTTACTATAGATTTGTCATCTCCGGATTCAATCCAGCTGGCAATTTGATTGTCAAATTTTTCTGACCAGTCAGGAATTGTTTCGTCAAAACGAAGCTGTCTCAGGTTGTGGACAATGTTTCCGCTTCCAATTACCAGCACTCCTTTTTCACGAAGCTGACCAATTTGTTTGGCCAGATTGTAATGATATTCCATAGGTTTGGAATAATCAATGCTCAATTGAATCACAGGAATATCAGCCAAAGGAAACATGGGCTTGAGCACCGACCAGGTTCCATGATCAAGTCCCCAGCCGAAATCTTTACTGATCTGATTTTCATTCTGCATACGAATTACTGTTTCAGCCATTTCCGGAGAACCGGGAGCAGGATATTGCTGTCGGAACAATTCAGGAGGAAAACCGCCAAAGTCATGAATGGTTCTTGGTTTTTCCATCGCTGTTACGAAGGTTCCCGAAGTCAGCCAATGCGCCGAAATACACAATATTGCCTGCGGAAGAGGCAACTGTTTTCCAAGTTCAGCCCATTTCCGGCTAAATGTATTGTCTTCAATGGCATTCATCGGGCTCCCATGTCCGACAAAAAGCAAAGGCATTCGGTCTGTGGCCTGCAAGCTTCCGGCAATTCTGTCAATTTCGCTCATCGCATTTTTGTTTCTTGAATTCTGATAAATGTAAAAAAAAAATCAGAAACCGGCTGTGCAAAAGCACTGTCAGTTTCTGATCCGGTTAAATTGTTTTTCAGGAATTAAAGCCTGACAAACAATTCATCTTTTTCTCTTCTGACTTTTGCGGCAGCACTCAGGTAATCTTTTCCGGCATCGCGGTATCCCAAAGTCATGATCACTGTGCTGCGCAATCCTTTTTCCTGAAGTCCGAGAACTACATCCAAAGCATCGGGATCAAAGCCTTCCATTGGAGTAGCATCAACCTGTTCTTCGGCGGCCACTACCAGACCAAATCCAAGTGCAATGTATGCCTGGCGCATGTTCCAGTTCAGGAGTTGTTCAGGAGTTTTTCCTGAAATGGCACCTGTAATCATGTCACGCATTCCACTGAGCGAATCAACCGGGATTCCGCGAAGTGAAGCAATGTGGTTGATGTATTTATCAACGTTTTCGTTGCTGTATTCTTTCCACGCTGCAAATACCAAAACATGTGAACCTTCTGTAATTTGTGCCTGATTGTAAATTGCCGGAGCTATTTTAGCCCGTAGTTCAGCATCTTCAATAACAAAAACAGTAAAAGGCTGCATTCCAATTGATGTTGGGGCCAACTGAATCGCTTCAAGAATATTTTCAAGTTTTTCTGCCGGAACCTTTTGTCCGTTCATGCGTTTGGTGGCATAACGCCATTTCAAGTTTGTTAATACACTCATTTTTAATTGTTTTAAATTAATTTTCTATTTATTATTTTGTTTCTGTTTGGATAATTCCTTTTCAATAGTTACTTTTAGTGCCTCAATATTACAAAGTAACTTTTGAATAAACAACAACGCATTTAAACATAACCAGGGAACATGGAAGTAACCATTGCAGATAACCAACTGATTGACCTTCAAAAAAAATTAGAAGTTTTTTTTCAAGATGAAGAAAGACCCCATGAATTTTGTCCGATTCGCGATATTATGGATCGGTTCGGGGACAAATGGTCGCTACTGGCCATTCTGAATTTGGGTTATTCAGGCAAAACACGGTTCAACGAATTGAAGGGCAAAATTGACGGAATTTCTCAGCGTATGTTAACCGTGACCCTTCGCTCGCTCGAACGCGACGGATTGCTTACCCGAAAGATTTATGCTGAAGTACCTCCCCGGGTTGAATACGAACTGACTCCTTTGGGGACAAGCTTGCTTCAGCAAATTTGGGAACTGGCACAATGGGCCTCGGGCAGTATGGATGAAATTGTAAGGGCCCGAATGGAGTATGACAGCAAGCTTCAGTAAACGTATTTTTTACTGATGACTGGTTTTTCCTTGCTGGTTGGAAGCTTTTTTTGTTATCTTTGCCCACCCAATTTGGGAAATAAACAATTTTGGTTCCTTGGCCGAGTGGCTAGGCAGCGGTCTGCAAAACCGCGTACGGCGGTTCGAATCCGCCAGGAACCTCAAACTGCGAGAGACTCCTTGATTAACTCAAGGGGTCTTTTTTGCGTTTATGATAGATTTTATTAATGATTTCTACCATGTATCGGATTCGTACCAATTTATGGCTTATTTTGGCAATTAATAAAATGTTCCCTATGAACTCCTCCATATTCCGTTATTCCATTTTGTTTGTACTGCTCCTCACTCTTGGTAGTTGGGGAGAAAAAGCACACCGGAAAATCAATTCATCGTGCGTTGATTATTTTCCGAAAGAACTGAGCCGCTTGAAAGTGTGGGCGCCTGTTTTGGCCGATCATAGCTCGGACGCCGACTTCAGGAAAAAAGATGACAAAAACGAATTTGTCAGGCATTTTATTGACATCGATAATTACGCGGATTTCGCCAATACACATATAATTGCTGAGGATTTTAAAATTGCCTGTACACAATACGGGAAAGGAAATGTCATTAAAAACGGAACTTTGCCCTGGGTAACCGATTCGACTTATAAAGAGCTGGTTCAGGATTTTAAATCTGAAAACTGGGAACAAGCTAAACTGACGGCAGCCGATCTTGGTCATTATGTTGGCGATGGGTTTATGCCCTTGCACATCACTGTCAACTACAACGGCCAATTGAGCCATCAAACAGGAATTCACCGCCGGTACGAAGAAACCATGATCGACAAGTACATTGATGAAATCAGTTTCAAGACTTCCGGGATCAAAAAAGTGACGAATGTTAAATCGTATATTTTCAGATATATCTACGACAATTATTCCTATACTGGCTTGCTATTGCAGGCCGACAGCCGGGCATACGAAAAAGCCGGCAAAGAATTCAACGAAACTTATTACGAAAGTCTTTGGAAAGAAACCGGCTTGTTTACGACCCGGCTTCTTCAGGAATCATCCAGAACCCTTGCCAGTTTTATTTATTCGGCCTGGCTCGAAGCCGGAAAACCTGAGATCCCTGAATCTAAAGGGGAAATTTCAAGATAAAACAGGAATTTAACTTTCAGAAGGAGTTTGCCAGTCGCTACTTTTTGGTAGAATCGCCTTTTTAACAATCAATTTTGGCTTTTCTCTTTTAACGATTTTCGCCTCCGCTGCTGGTTTCCGCGTCTCACCTTCGGGACCGCGCATGTAAATAACCAACCCGTTCAGAAAATTCCGGAGTAACTGGTCACCACATTCCTGGTAATTCGGATGGTCTTCAGCTCTGAACAAAGCATTCACCTCGCTTTTCGACACTTTGAATTCAGCAAGAGTTAGAATTTCAACAATGTCTTCATCGCGTAACTTCAGCGCGACACGCAGTTTTTTCAGAATATCGTTATTGGTCATCGGAATTGATTTTGGAATTGTTTGGTCAAAGAAACGAAAAACTTCAGGATGAATTCCAGTGAATTTACTCTTACACTTGTCAAATTCTTTTTTCTGAAGCTTGTTTTTTTTGGTTATTTTTCCGCCTGAAAAAATTAATTAAAATGAAAACAATCCTCTCCTATATCCTGACTCCGGTTTATATGTTCATTTTCGGGATGCTCCTGCTTATTTTTCATCCCATCCAGATCGTAACCCGATGGATTTGGGGATATCCCGTCCGAAAAAAAGTAGTCGATATCATGAACTTCGGATTGCTTTACAGCCTATATATTCTGGGGGCAAGAATTACCTATAAGGGACTCGAAAAAATTCCAAAAAACCGTCCGCTCATCATAGTTGCCAATCATACAAGCACGCTCGATATTCCAGCTGTGATTGTGGGGCTCAGGAAAAACCACCCGAAATTCATTTCAAAAATTGAACTTGGCAAGGGAATTCCAAGCATTTCGTACAACCTGAGACACGGAGGATCGGTATTGATCGACCGTAAAAACCCAAGGCAATCGGTCAAAGATATTTTGCTGCTAGGAAGACACATTGAGGAAAATAATTATGCCGCCTGTATTTTTCCTGAAGGAACACGAACCAAAACAGGACTTCTAAACCCGTTTATGCCCGCCGGAATTGCTTCGCTAATAAAAACTTCACCATCGGCCATCATTGTTCCGTTTGCCATCGACGGACATTACAAATTAATGCAAAACAGAAATTTTCCGATGACATTTGGAGTACACCTGAAATACACCGCGCTCGATCCCATCGAACCAAAAGGAATGGACAGTGCAGAACTTGCCAAAATAATCGAAGATGGGATCAGGAAAGAATTGGGACAGTAAAAAATGTTTTACTTTCCCTCAACTAAACCGGCTCCAACAAAATCTTTGATCCAGCTCATCGAACCGTAGTCTTTCTGCATTTTCTTCATAAAAGCTTCGGCATCGGCAGTCTGATTGGTTTCGTACAACGACTTTAGGATAAATGCACGGAGCAGCATTTCTTGCCAGTTGCATTTCTGATTATCGCTTACTTCCATCAGTTTTAGCGCTTTTTGGTAATATGCAAGCGCCTCTTTTTTGTCGCCCCCGAATGCGGCCGGACGATACATCAGCGAGTTTGCTTTTTCAATGTAACCGCCAGGTTCTGAAGGATCGAGTTCAATCGATTTTTCGATGTGGTACATGCTTTTGGGACCAAAAAAAGGCGCTTTATAAAATGCAAGGGCAATTTTATAACCGTAAAAAGCTCCTGACAAGCTATGCAAACGCGAATTACGCGGATAAGCTTTTAATAATTTGTCCAAATAAACATCCGCCTTGTTCACATAAACCTTTGCCAAATCCTTGTTTTTTGCCCCCAACTGATAGCCGACCAAGCCGTACATGGCTTTCACCATCTCGGTTTGCCAGGCAAGATCGGTAAATTTCACCTTTTCCATTTCAGCAATCAGGCCCGGCCACGGAGCCATATTTCCAACCCGGTAGCTTTCAAAAAATGCACATTGGTAATAAGTCAGATCCTTTTTCTGCGCGACTGCTGCCAAAAACGGAAACCCAAGAAGTACAATCAGAAACAGCTTCGTTTTGTTTTTCAAAATCATATAAGGTAAAATATTCATCGTATTATTCAATTGGGCTTTCTCCATTCCGTCCGAAAGATCAGTTTTGCTTTTATCAACATTGTCTCACGGACGGTGATGCTTTTTAAATATCTGTTTCTACAAAGAGGTCCGTGCGCTGCAACTTTAAACCTGAAAACTGAATTCTGCGACTGAACACTTGCTAGCTGTCATTACAGTTTAATTTTTCTTCCCTTCCAGATCGTCTCTTTCTTTATTCTCCGGAAAAGATTGTAGAAAACAATGGCCGTAAAACTAAGCATCTGAAACGGATGAAGCAAAATTGACCACAAAATATTCTGGCGACTCGCCATTGAAACAAAAAAACGGTTGGCGAAAACCATTGCCAAAAACGCTGCAAGATACTCCCAACCCAAAATAGTCCAGACAATTAAAGGTCCAAAAAAAACGATGAGCCAAAAGCCAATCATTATTATCCGCTTGCCGCCAAAATATTCGTGCATGTTGCGCGAAAATCCAAGAACCGCCTCATCCAATCGCCGGTACATCCTGCAATAAATATCGTTGTTGCCCAACAAGACTGCCATTTTAAAACCTGAATCCTTGACCATCCGTGCAAGACGAATGTCCTCAACATTCTGGGCTCTAACTCTCAAATGCCATTGAAAACGCTTGTAATTTGCCGCTTCAAACATCATAAACTGTCCGTTAGCAGCGGAAATGGATGGAAATTTGGTTTTCTGCACCAATATCATCGGAAGCAAACTTTGCAAAATCCAGTTCATCACGGGAACAATGGTCAGCTCCGGGAAAGTTTCCATTTTTTGCTGCGGAAAAACGGATAAAAGCGACAACCGCTTTTCCTGAAAGAATGAAACCGCTTTTGCGATTGAATCACTGCTCAATTCAACATCGGCATCCAGAAAAATCAGGTATTCTCCACTTGCTTTTTGAGCCATCTGATGACAGGCAAAATTTTTACCCAGCCAATCCTGCGGAAGTTTCTCTCCCAAAAACCAATGAATCCGCTCGTCCTCACCGGCAAACCAGTTCAGTATTTCTTCGGTATTGTCCGACGAATGGTCGTTGCAAACAATCACTTCAAAATCAGGATAATCCAATTGCTGGATTCCTTTTAGCAGGCGACCGATCGCTGCTTCCTCATTTCGGGCAGGGATCAAAAGCGAAACCTTCGAAAAAGTTGCAGACTTAACAACGGGCAAATGCAGGTCCGAAAGGAGGTTTACCAAGGAAATAAATGTCCGGAACGAAAGAAAAATCAGGATGAAGATTACCAGTGCTTCCATTATTCAGTTTGTTTTGCGATGCTGGCATGATAAAATTCGTGG
>DAITNH010000135.1:0-12984 GCA_036834745.1 Prolixibacteraceae bacterium | reverse complement strand
AGTGATCCCACCGGGATTCGAACCCAGATCATAAGAACCGGAATCTTACATTCTATCCATTGAACTATGGGACCGGTTTAATTTAGCGAGCACAAAAATAATAAAACTTGAATCTAATCGGCCTGTTTATGCAAAATAATTGTGCTACTTTTGAAGCTATTAAATACGCCATATGTCCACAGAAAAACTACTAAAAAAGTGCCGCATTGCATTCGATGAATTTTTCCAGTCGCTGACGATTGATTCACCTGATAACCAACATAAATTGGAAGATATTCGGGCACATTCCCTTCGGGTTGTGAGCAATTCGCTTTTGTTGGCGAACGTTGTTTTGCAGACAGAAGATGAAAAAGGGATAGCTACTATTAACGCACTTTTTCATGACATTGGCAAAGCTTCAATGGTTTCGAAAAACCTTGAAGCATTGGTTATTCAGCGCGATCATGCCACTGTTTCATCGAAGATTATTCAGCAAATGGAGTTTTATCAGGAATTAACGGCCGATCATCAGGCTATAATTCTGAAAACGATCGAAAATCACAATAAACAGAAATTACCGAAACTCGACAGCGAGCAACAGACCATTTTTGCCCACTTGCTTCGCGATGCTGATAAATTGGATATTTATGATTCTGCTTATCGTTTTTTCAAGGAAAAATATGGTCTTCAGCCAGTTATTACCATTGATCTGAATAAAAGCTCAGATGTTTCAGAAAAAATTATCAAAAGTATTTTGGCCGGAAAAGCTGCTTCCGTGGAGGATATGAAATCCTTGAACGACTATAAATTATTGTTGCTGTCCATGGCTTTCGACTTGAATTTCAAATACACATTCAGGATAATGAGCGAAAAGCAATACATTCAGAAAATATACGAAACTTTGCCTAAGCGTGATCAGATTATTGATGTTTACCGCAGTATTAAGCTGTTTGTCGAAAATAAGTTTGTTTCCTGAAAGAAAACATCTGATTTTGCGATGAGTAGAAATTTGGTTTGTGTATGTAACATGGTTACCGAAAAGGAAATTCTTGCAACGCTTAAAAAAGGGGCATTTTCAACTGCTGATATCCAATGCGCAACCAAAGCTGGCACAAGTTGCGGCAAATGTCTGATGACCATCGACCGCATTGTGGAAGAGTATTTGGAACAACAACCTGCCGATCCGCAATGTAGGATAGATTTTGATGACAACTAAATTAATTCGATAAAAGCGTCCATCCCGTTCTTTTGAGAAAGTTTCTGCAACCGGGACGCAATTTCCCGGATGGTGTTTTCACCGAATAAAATTCCTCTCGACGCATTGGCCAGCAATTCTTTGATGGGTTTCATCATGTTCCTGTCCAGCAAACTTTCGTGAATCAGGTCGCGGTGAAACTGAATGGTGATTTCATGAATTTTGCTGCTTTTGCATTTACCGTTGTTCCACCCGTGAAAAACATTTGGCCCCACCAAAACCAATTCATGTTCCTGAATATTGCTTTTGTGATTTTTTTTAGCTGAAATTGGTTTTATTATGGTATATTTATGCAAACTTTTTCAGATTAAATACGTTCATAATTTCAGATTAACCCTTAAAACGAAAGATATGAAAAGATTACACTTATTGACCGCTGTTTGTTTCGCAAGTTTACTAATTGCGGGTTGTTCGCAAAAAGATGACCTCCAGGAATTAAAAGATGATTCAATGAACCTGAAGAGTGCATCAGTGAAAACTGATTACGAAATGGTTCCGAACGAGTTGATCGTTAAATTTAAAGACGATGTGAGTACCGAAGCCCAAGCTGTAGCATTGCTGAAAATCAATGGCAAGGTAAAAGAGAAAATACATACCAATGCCATGAAAGATAAAGGTGATAAACAGGGTGTATTACTTGTAAGTACTCCTCTTCAGGCTTTTGATGCCATTGCCAAAGCCAAAGGATTGGCCGAAGTACTTTACGCCGAACCCAATTACATTTATCAGCATACGGCTACTTCAAATGATCCCTATTATACCAATGGATCGTTGTGGGGCATGTATGGCGATGCTACATCACCTGCCAACCAATATGGGAGTCAGGCCGGAGAAGCATGGGCTGCAGGGCATACAGGATCGAATACTGTATATATCGGGATTATTGACGAAGGCTATATGTACACCCATGAGGACCTTGCTGCCAATGCCGGAACTAATCCTGGTGAAACTGCAGATAACGGAATTGACGATGATGGTAACGGTTATGTTGATGATGTTTACGGTTGGGATTTTGATGGAAATAACAATACCGTATTTGACGGTGTTAACGATGACCACGGTACCCATGTTGCAGGAACGATTGGTGCTGTTGGCTTTAATGGTAAAGGTGTTGCGGGCGTTTGCTGGAATGTAAAACTGCTTAGTGCAAAATTTTTAGGCACGCGTGGTGGGACAACTGCCAATGCTATAAAAGCGGTTGACTATTTCACCGGACTGAAAAATAAAGGATTAAATATAGTTGCTACTAACAATTCCTGGGGTGGCGGAGGTTTTTCGCAATTATTACAGGATGCAATTGAAAGAGCAAATACTGCAGGAATCCTATTCGTTGCTGCAGCAGGGAATGATGGCCTTAATACGGAAACAAGTACCAGCTATCCATCGGGCTATCCGAATGCCAATATTATTGCAGTTGCATCAATAACTTCGACCGGAGCATTGTCCAGTTTTTCAAATTATGCCGCTACCAAGGTAGATTTAGGTGCTCCTGGTTCAGGAATTTATTCTACTGTACCAGTAAGTACCCGAGTTAAAAACAAAACTACAATTACATCAGGTTACGCCAGTTATAGTGGTACATCAATGGCAACCCCGCATGTTACCGGAGCGGCTGCGCTGTATGCTTCAACTCATACCGGAGCAACTGCTGCCGAAATAAAAGCTGCAATTCTTGATTCTACTATACCAACTACTTCTTTGTCTGGTAAATGTGTTACTAACGGAAGATTAAATGTGAGTGGGTTCTAATCTCAAATAGTTTTAAAACACAAAAGAGGCTGCTCCAAATTCGGAACAGCCTCTTTTGTGTTTTACTGAATTCTGTGACTGTGAACTGACCACTAATTTCTTTTTGCTGTCCAGTCAACCGCGCAGCCGATGTGCTCTTTCACTTTCGGATCCTGAAATGCCTCGTGGGTGTGACCGAAAACAGTGTAGAACGAACGTGTATTTCCCATTTCCTGATACCAGATCAGCGGATGGTCGCCCATTTTCCATTTGTCGTCTTTCAATGTTTCTGCATCCAGCGAAGTTTCGTCCAAACGAGCTAAAACATGAACTTTGGCCCGTGGATTTTCCTTGAAAGTGTACCATTCATCAAATGTGCGGTAGGTTTTCATACCTTTAAAAGGAACCATACTTGGGTGGTCGGTGTTTTCAAAAATTACTGTTCCGGTTTGACCTTTCGGATGAGTTTTGAAAAATGCACCGTTCAGGTTGCCGTACCAGGCCCAATCGTACTCGCAATCTGCCGATGAATGAATGCCTACAAATCCTTTTCCGGTATTCATAAATGCTTCAAAATCTTTTTGTTGCTGATCGTTAAATACATCCATTGTCGGATTTAAAAATACCACCACATCAAAGGTTTTCAAAAATTGAGGAGTAAATAAATCCGCATTTTCGGTAGCTGTAAGTACCCATTTTCGTTCCTGAGCCAGATCGCTCATCATTTTTAGTCCTGAAGAAATGGAAGTGTGCCTGAATCCCGAAGTTTTGGAAAATACAAGTACATTGATTTTTTTGTCCTGTGCAATTCCTGAAAAGACTAGGATCAGGAGCAGACAAATTGCTGAAGTCAATTTTTTCATGTTTTTTTGTTTTAGTTATAGGTTTACAAGAATACAAATTATAAGTCAAATATGAAGAATTTTTTAACTTTCAAATTGGATATCTTGCAATAATTTGAATGCCAAATCGTTTTTGCAGGAAATAGGTTGAGATCTCTTTTAATAAGCTTTTCTTTGTGAGTCCATTCAGGTTAAATCTACCTGCAAATAATAAATTGAATATAACGAACTATTAAATTATGCGTTTTTACTTGTTATTCCAGCTATTTATATGGTTGATCGCTCAAACTGTGACCGGCAATAATTCTCCTGAAAAAGGGATTTATGATGGTAAAATTGGAAACGATCAGATTATTCTGGTAGTTGAGGAAACCAATTCAGAAATAGTGAAAGGCTTTTATGTGCTTAACCGCAATAAAGCGGTGGAAGAAAGGCATTCGTTTTCATTGGGAAAAACCGGCTCACGGCTTATTTTTCAATCCGATTTATACCTCGGAATAATGAAATCCGCTGAAATCAGTTCTGATAATTTTTCAGGAACGCTTTCACTTCTGAATAAAAAAAAGCGCTTCTTTTTTTGGCGGCAAAAGGCAAGTCTAAATTTTGTCCATCGACCTGATGTGGTTGTAAAACCTACTGAACGTTATAAAGAGGAGATTTTTAGCAGTGTTGAAGTCAAGAGTGATCTGATATACGGCAGGTCCAAAGGTTACTGGACACGCTCACCATACTCCGACGATCCCTACATCACCACCTTGAGCAAAGGATTGGTAAAGGCATTCAATGATCCGGAGATGCTCGATTTGAAACTTGATATCTATTATCCAAAAACCGATCTTTTCAAAAACAGGCCATTGGTAATGCTCATTCACGGAGGGGCGTTTTACATTGGCAGCAAGGAATCAGCAGCCGAACAGGCTTTGGCAACTTCATTTGCCAAAAGGGGATATGTTGTGGCCTCGATCGATTACCGTCTTGGTTTTAAATTACTGTCCACCGATATTGAGTTGAGCGCTTACCGCGCAGTTCAGGATGCACATGCTGCTCTTCGGTATCTTTCGCACAACGCCAAAGGATTGGGAATTGACCCAAATCAGGTGTATGTTGGCGGAACAAGCGCCGGTGGGGTGGCTTCGCTCAATGTGGCATTTATGGACAATGACGAACGGCCTGAACGTATTCAGGAAGCCACGAAGGAAGGGCGGTTGACAAAGATCGCAGAATCAGGAAATAAATACACCGATAAATTTACAATTAAAGCGGTTGCCAACTTGTGGGGAGCGGTTGCCGATTTAAACATCATCGACAAGGACGAAAATATCTCAGTGATTTCGATACACGGAACTGCCGACGAAATTGTGCCTTATGAAACTGATTATCCTTTCAAAAATGCAATGATGATAAACCGTTTGATGGTTGATAAAATGTATGGTTCGAAATTAATTCACGACCGGCTGATAATTCTCGGACACCGTAACAAATTGGTTACGCTCGACGGACTTGGACACGAGCCGGAACTTGACAACTATAAAACCCTGAACCAATGGATGGATACGATTACCAGCCATGGAGCACGATTTATGTATGAAGAAACTGCTCCCGATGTTGTATTGCCGCCGGGGCAGCTTACCATTTCTGAAAATGCATTTCTGAAACCATTCTATTTTGAAGTCAGCAATGGTGCGCTGGTTCAGATTTCGGTGACTGGTGGCGTTAAAGTCAAAGCCGATCCAACCGATCCCTCGGTAATCTGGATAAAAAACGCAGAGAAGAAAGAACTCAATTTGCTTACTACCAATAAATTTGAAGCCTGGAATGAAAAGAAATTCCGGGTTACTATTTCAAGATAAATAAAGACGAGGGTTGAATGGCTTTGGGCTGATCGGAAGACTTTGATTTTTCATGGTAGCGGTTGGTAGAAAAACAAAAAGGTAGAACCTCTGTTCTACCTTTTCTCTCTTAAACTAACTAACCTAACTAAACCTAAACTTATGAAAAAAAATGTACCACAAAGATAGGCCTGGGAAATGGTAATTAGGTAAAATAATTCTTAAATGATGTTAAAGAAATTGTGACCAGTTGTTAATAAATTATAATGCAAAAAAAGAGGTTGCCGAAACTATCGACAACCTCTTTTTAATATTTTTATTAAAATCTACTACATCAGGAAGCTGAGCAGAATACCGGCGGCAACTGCCGAACCGATAACACCTGCTACGTTTGGTCCCATTGCATGCATCAAAAGGTGATTGGTTTTATCGTATTCCAAACCTACTACCTGCGAAACCCGGGCGCTGTCGGGCACTGCCGAAACACCTGAATTACCGATAAGCGGGTTGATTTTTCTACCCTCTTTAAGGAATAAATTGAGGATTTTAACAAACATTACACCGCCAAAAGTTGCAATAATGAATGAACCTGCACCCAGGGCGAAAATACCAACTGATTTTAATGTCAGGAAGGTGGTTGCCTGTGTTGAAGCTCCAACTGTCAGACCAATCAGGATGGTTACGATGTCGATCATCGGACCTTTTGCCGTATCAGCCAAACGTTTTGTAACTCCACTTTCTTTCAGCAGGTTTCCGAAGAAAAGCATTCCTAAAAGCGGAAGACCGCTGGGAACAATAAATGTGGTGAGCAACATACCCGCTATCGCGAAAATTATTTTCTCGACTTTCGAAACAGAACGTGGAGGTTTCATGCGGATTAAACGTTCCTTGCTATTGGTCAGCAACTTCATAATTGGAGGCTGAATTACCGGAACAAGCGCCATGTAGGAGTATGCTGAAATTGCAATGGCCCCCATCAGATCGGGTGCGAGTTTCGAAGAAAGGAAGATCGCTGTCGGGCCATCGGCTCCACCAATAATTGCAATTGCACCCGCTTCGGTTGGACTAAATCCAAGGGCAAGGGCAATACAATAAGCGCCAAAAATGCCTAATTGCGCTGCGGCACCGATCAGGATTAGCTTAGGATTCGAAATCAAAGCTGAGAAGTCGGTCATTGCGCCGATTCCAAGAAAGATCAGTGGTGGATAAATACCCTGAAGTACCCCGAAATACAGGTAATTCAGAACGCTACCGGTTTCATAAACTCCTATTTTGTATCCCGGGGCAAATGCAACATTTCCAACCAGAATACCGAAGCCAATCGGAATGAGCAACATCGGTTCAAATTCTTTTGCAATGGCCAGGTAAATGAATACCAAACCAATACAAATCATTATGATATGACCGATAGTCATGTTCGCAAAAGCTGTAAATTGAAGGAATTGCGACAAGTGTTCGATAATAAAATCAACGAATGTACCCATGTCTTAGTCTCCTATAATAATTAACACATCTCCTTCCATCACACTGTCGCCTTTTTGCTTCAGGATAGATATGACTTTCCCGGCCTTGTCAGCTTCAATGTTGTTTTCCATTTTCATGGCTTCCAATAGCAGGAGTCTTTGTCCCATTTTTACAATATCGCCTTCTCTGACAAACATTTCAAGAACAACTCCCGGTAGCGGTGACTTGATGCTGCCGGCACCTTTTGGACTTGCAGGACTGCTTGTTTTTGCAACCGCAGGATGACTGTCAGTTGATGGAACTACGTTTTGGCGAACCAGTTTCGGAGTTTTTACAGCTTTCATTGTTTTGTCAACTTCAACTTTATACAAAGTTCCGTTCACTTCAACTTCAGCGAGGTTGTCTTCAACATTGAGAATCTCTGTCTCGTATTGATTGCCGTTTATGGTAAATTTGAATTTTTTCATTTCGCTTATTTTTAACGTGGTGATTTTCTCAGTGTATAAATTTTTGAACTCCACGGAGAATAGTTTCTTGATACTTTCTTTATTGTCAAAACTGTGTTTTCCTCATCGTGCAATTCACTTTGGTACAGGTATAGCGCCATGGCAATCGCGGCATTTACCTCTCCTGACATTTCTTCCTCTTTTTCTCGTTTACCGCTAATTACCGGAGCCTGATCCATTTTTGAAGCAGCAGTTTTCCGGATAAAGAAACGTCCGATATTTTTATAAATAATATAAAGAATGGCAAGAGCTGAAAATACAACGAACATGGCAATCATGGTCATTCCGATACCATAAGGATCTATTGCAACAAATTTTTCTCCTGATGAAGCCTTGCGGCTGGAGTCGTTGTTTGCTCCGGGGGTAGAGTGTTTCATAAAATCCCAGATTTCACCACCATCACTAACTCTTCCGTAAGTAACATCAACTTTCTGAGGTTGTGTAATTTTCAGTTCATCAATCTTAGTTCGTCCATTGGCATCAAACAAGGCGATGGTTTCAGCATTTTCAAGCATAAAATTCAGGTGGAAAATACCTCGTGCGGGTTTCTCATCAGCAAAAAATACGACATACCCTCTTGGTGGAATAATAGTTGCAGGATCTCCAATCGGAATCCAATATTTGGTAGGATTGCCAAGATCGTTTGTAAGGAAACAGCCACCTATATTTATCGGGCTATACGCTGAGTTAAAAATCTCGATCCAGGAATTGTGTTTTCCAAAATCATCCACATAATTGGAATCATTTAGTACCAGAATTTCATTGATCCTCAGGTCAGTTGCATTTTGTGCTTTCGTATTTTCTGTTCCTGCAACAATTGAGAGGAGAATGGCAATCCCGTATAAAAAATGTTTAATTTTTCTTTGCATAGTCATTAATTATAAAGGAATATTTGCGTGTTTCTTGTCTGGCATAACATCTTTCTTTGTTGCCAGGGCCTGAAGGGCGCGGATAATCCGGAAACGCGTGTTGCGCGGCTCAATTATATCGTCGATGTAACCGTATTCAGCTGCTTTGTAGGGATTTGCGAATTTAAGTTTATATTCTTCTTCTGCCTGTGCAACGTACGCAAGACGTTCTGTTTCATCTTCAATGGCAACAATCTTTTTGTTCCTGAGAACTTCGATGGCACCTTTGGGACCCATAACGGCAATCTCGCCTGTTGGCCATGAATAGTTGATATCGCCGCGCAGATGTTTTGAGCTCATTACACAATAGGCGCCACCATAAGCTTTACGAAGAATAACGGTCACTTTTGGAACAGTTGCAGATCCGTAGGCAAACAATAATTTGGCTCCATGAGTAATAATTCCGCCATATTCCTGAGCAGTTCCGGGAAGGAATCCGGGGACATCGACCAAAGTAACAATCGGAATATTGAATGCATCGCAATAGCGGACGAAGCGGGCTGCCTTTCTGGAAGCATTAATATCGAGTACGCCGGCAAGGTAGTTGGGTTGATTGGCAACGATCCCGGTTGAAATACCATTGAAACGTGCAAATCCCACTACGATGTTTTGGGCAAAGTTACGGTGAACTTCCAAAAATTCATTGTAATCTACAATCGAGTGAATAACGTCTTTTACATCGTATGGTTTGTTTGGATTGTCCGGAATTATAGAATTGAGAATATCATCCAAACGGTTAATCGGATCATCACAGGGAGCTAAAGGTGCATCTTCCAGATTATTTTGTGGCATATAGCTCAACAGCTTTCGTATCAGTAAAATACCTTCCTGTTCGTCTTCAGCGACAAAGTGAGTAACACCCGATTTTGAACCGTGAACTGATGCGCCGCCAAGTTGTTCGTCGGTTACCACTTCACCGGTAACCGCCTTTACCACTTTTGGTCCTGTTACAAACATGTAACTGGTATTTTTGCTCATGATAACAAAGTCGGTCAAAGCTGGTGAATAAACTGCGCCACCGGCACATGGCCCGAAAATAGCTGAGATCTGAGGAACAACTCCCGAAGCCATGATATTACGTTGGAAAATTTCTGCATATCCGGCCAAAGCTGTTACACCTTCCTGAATACGTGCGCCGCCTGAATCGTTGATGCCAATCACCGGAGCACCGACTTTCATGGCCATATCCATTACTTTGCAGATTTTAAGTGCATAAGTTTCAGACAATGAACCTCCGAAAACGGTAAAATCCTGTGCATACAAATACACCACTCGTCCGTCGATCGTTCCCTGACCGGTAACCACGCCGTCGCCCAGAAATTTGTTTTTCTCCATTCCAAAGTTTTCGCAACGATGAATAACGAACATGTCGTATTCTTCGAAACTACCTTCGTCGAGTAATAATTCGATTCGTTCGCGGGCGGTTAATTTGCCTTTTTCGTGCTGTGCTTCAATTCTTTTTTCTCCACCTCCGAGCTTTGCTTCAACGCGCAGGTCAATGAGTTTTTTTATTTTATCCTGATTATTCATATTGTATGTAATAAGTTGTGAGTAACTATTTATCAGAGCAAAGTTCAGTCAATACGCCGAGTGTCGATTTTGGGTGAAGGAATCCGATGGTCAATCCTTCTGCGCCTTTACGACCGGTTTTGTCAATTACCTGAACACCTTTTGCAGCAACATCATTCAACGCATCGTTTACGTTTTCAACGGCAAAAGCAAGGTGATGAACTCCCGGACCTTTTTTCTCGATGAATTTTCCAATTGGCCCTTCAGGATCGGTCGATTCCAGAAGTTCAATTTTCGTCTGTCCAACTTTAAAGAAAGCGGTCTTTACTTTCTGGTCAGACACTTCTTCAACTGCATAACATTTCAGACCTAAAACGTTTTCATAATAAGGAATTGCTTCTTCAAGGCTGTTAACAGCTATCCCAATGTGTTCGATATGTGTTATTTCCATTTTGTGTAAGTATTTAATTAATAAGGAATATTTATAATCTGCTACTATCTTTTACAAAATGAAAATGTGAACCATAACGTTCAAAAGCTGCCTTTTCCAAGGCTTCCCTATGTGCCGGATGGGCAATTGAAATAAGTAACCGTGCGCGTTCCTGCAAGGTTTTCCCGTAAAGATTTACCGCACCATGTTCGGTTACTACCCAGTGGATGTTGGCACGGGTACTCACCACACCAGATCCTTCGATTAGTGTTGGGCTAATTTTTGAAACACCTTTTGCAGTTACCGATGGCAGTGCAATAATTGGTTTTCCACCTTTTGAGTGACCTGCACCACGAATAAAGTCGATCTGTCCGCCTACTCCTGAATAATGTTTGATACCGATCGAATCGGCACAAACCTGACCGGTAATATCAATCGCAAGGGCAGAATTAATGGCAGTCACTTTGTCGAGTTTGCGGATAACAGCCACATTGTTGGTATGCGCCACATCCATCATGGCAACAATTGGATTATCGTCAACAAAGTCGTATAAAGCCTTCGATCCCATCAGGAATGAGGCAACCATTTTACCTTTATCAATGCTTTTGTGTTTTCCGGTAACAATACCCTTTTCAACCAAAGGAAGAATACCATCCGAAAACATTTCGGTATGTACTCCAAGATCTTTGTGGTTCCCAAGTTGGGCAAGCACAGCATTCGGAATGCCACCGATGCCCATTTGCAAACAGGCACCATCTTCAATCAAGGTAGCCACATTTTTGCCAAGTTGAATTTCTTCTTCAGTCAGAGGGGCAAAACTGTGTGCATATAATTCAGAGTCGTCTTCGACAAAAATGTCAATCTGATCAATATGAATCATCGCGTCACCCCAGCACCTGGGCACATTGGGATTTACAGCCGCAATTACCAAATCAGCACATTCAACGGCAGCAAGAGTTGCATCAACCGAAGTCCCCAGTGATACAAAACCATGTTTGTCGGGAGGTGAAACCATCACCATAGCAACATTTACATGTAAATAACCTTCGCGGATCAGTTTCTGAGTTTCACTCAAAAAAACGGGGATGTAGTCTGCATAACCAGCCTGGGTTTGTCTGCGGAGATTTCCGCCAACAAAGAATTGTTCCGTTTGGAATATTCCTTCAAACTCCGGATTTGCATATTCAATGTTGCCTTCAACATGGATGTGCTGAATGACAACGCCATACAATTCGCCATTTCTGCCGCGTTCAACCATTGGCTTGATAAGCGTGTGCGGAGTAACTGCCACCGAGCTTAAATGAACCCTGTCGCCTGATTTAATAACTTTTACTGCTTCCTGAGGGGATACGTATTTTATTTGTTTCATTTGGTGAGTTTGAATGAATTATCCTTGAAATTTTGCCGCAAAGGTAAATATAAATTTCCCAAACGGCTCATTACGGTTCCATTTTCAAACGTATATAAACAAATGAACAGGCTATGTGAAATTAGTGTTAATAAATCCAATTGGTATTGATATACAGCTACATATATATAAACATAGATATGTTTTTCCTTTTTTTAAGGCTCAATTCTTTCGATTGTCAAATAGATTATTGATACAAAACAGACGACCTGGAATCAGATAATGTGATTTTCTAACAATATGATATATTTTACAACCAATAACTGACGAAGACGGTTTATCCAATTGTTAACAGTGTCCTGTTATTTACTTTTATAACTGTGTTAAGCCTGAAATATTTATCTTTGCCGCATTCATTGTCATGTTGTTTGCATTAAAAATTTTTCAAATTAATTTTCCAAAATGATTCTATTTTTTAAAACTCAAAATACTTTAATTGCTGTAAACTCAGTCATATCAATCAATCCTGAAGACATTGAAAAGCTGATCTGGTTATTTGGCGATGCTGAAAAGCTTGATGATCAGGTTTTGAACGGATGGTTTGTGGGGCCACGAAAAGAGATGCTGACTCCGTGGAGCACCAATGCTGTCGAGATTACGCAGAACATGGGAATTCATGGAATTGCACGAATTGAGGAATATATTCAGGTTGCCGATCAAACGGCAGGTTACGACCCGATGCTGAAAGCCTTGTATCACAATCTTGATCAAACGATATTTACCATCAATAAAAAACCCGATCCGATTCTTGAGATCGGTGATATTGCCGCCTATAACGATCAGGAAGGATTGGCGCTGAGCGCAGATGAAATTGAATACCTGAATTCAGTTTCAGAAAAACTGGGTCGTAAATTAACCGACGGCGAAGTGTTTGGATTTTCGCAGGTGAATTCGGAACATTGCCGTCACAAAATTTTCAACGGTACTTTTATCATTGATGGGGTAGAGCAGGAGATGTCACTTTTTCAGCTCATCAAAAAAACATCCCAGCAAAATCCAAACTTGATAATATCGGCTTACAAGGACAATTGCTCTTTTGTGCAAGGTCCGGTTGTTGAGCAATTTGCCCCAAAAACTCAGGACAAACCTGATTTTTTCGAGGTTACCGACGTGGAAATGGTACTTT
>DAITNH010000134.1:0-13033 GCA_036834745.1 Prolixibacteraceae bacterium | reverse complement strand
CTTACGAATATTATATCAGCGAACCCATTCGTGACAACGATCCGAAAGGAGTTGGACCGTTTATAATGGCATCACTTGAATTCAATATAAAATAATTATTTCCAGTATCAAACAAACTTAACAATTCTCTATGATGAAAATGAAGCAAAGTTTTCTTAGTAAAGTTGGCCTGTTGGCACTGTTTGTGATTTTTACAGGGGCACAACTGTTTGCCCAGAAAGTCACCGGTGTAGTGGTTGATGAGACAAACACGCCCATTCCGGGTGTAAATGTTGTTGTAAAAGGCACAACAAATGGTGTGATAACAAATGGTGAGGGGAGCTATTCCATTCAACCAGGAGATCCCGCGAAAGATGTATTAACTTTCTCTTTTATTGGTCTTGAAACAAAAGAGGTCCAAATCAACGGACAATCAGTCATTAATGTACAATTAGCAAGCAGTTCACTCGAAATTGACGAAGTGGTGGCAATTGGTTATGGTACGGTTAAAAAACGTGACATTACCGGGTCGGTCGCTTCAGTTACAGGCGAGCAGATTGCTGCGGTTCCGGTTGCAAATGCTGCTCAGGCATTGGTCGGAAAACTTGCAGGGGTAAACGTCGTTTCTCAGGACGGTCGTCCGGATGCAGAGATTTCTATTCGTGTTCGTGGTGGCGGTTCCATTTCGCAAAGCAACGATCCGCTTTTTATTGTCGATGGATTTCCTGTTAGCTCAATCAGCGACATTCCCGGAAATCAGATTGAAAGTATTGATGTATTGAAAGATGCATCGTCAACCGCAATTTATGGTGCGCGTGGTGCGAACGGGGTTATCATCGTAACCACAAAAAGTGGTAAAAGTGGCAAACTGACCGTAAACTACGATGGTTACATGCAGTTTAACCAGCCAACCAAATATCTGGAAACCATGAGCGCTTACGATTACATTGCCTACAACTGGGGCTATGCCAGAGCAATCAGTAACAATTATTCCAATGCATGGGAAATGTTGTGGGGAATTGGCGGCCAGGCTGCAGCTTACAACAATGCTGCCGGAATCGATCATTACAAAAACGTAACGGCTACCAACTTTTCAAAGGAAGCTTATGGAAATTCGTTCTCGCACAACCATAACTTCAATATCAGCAACGGAAACGACAAAACAAAATACATCTTTTCGATGAACATGGCCGATAATGATGGGATGAAAGTCAATTCATATTACAAACGGGTCAATGCTTCTTTCAAACTTGACCAAAAATTGGCAGAGAATCTGGATTTTTCTTTGGATACCCGTTTTACCAATGTTGACAAAATGGGAAATGAAGGCACCACCAATGGCAAGGGATCAATTTTGTCATCAGCCTATCAGTTCCGTCCAATTGCAACCAGCGACATTCTTGGTGTAATCGACGAATCTGTAAATACACAGCTGGGTATGTACGATGCCATTCTTCAGGATAATTTTAATCCGGTAGCTTTAATGGAAGATTATTCTCCGAAAGTGAAAGACAGATCATTGCGTGCAAATGCTTCTTTGAATTGGGAGATTGTTAAAGGACTGACAGTCAGATCTGAAGTTGGCCTGAATGCATACTGGGACAAATCGAATACATGGTCGGGAGCAATTTACAACAATTACCTCGATACCAAAGGAAACAAAACCTATGGCGGAAATGCTTCTATCTCAACATCAGAAGGTTGGGGAGTTCGTTGGGCCAATACATTGAATTACGATGTGCAGGGTCTGGGAATGGATCAAAGTTTGAACATAATGGTAGGCCAGGAAGTTACCAATTCATCCTCGACAGGAATTAGTATCTGGGGAAATAAATATCCTGTTTCATTCGATTCTGAACGTGCTTTTGCAATGATGGATCAATACCTGACCGGAACAACGACCATAAACTATGGATACAGTTCAAATATTGGTACGCCTAACCGCCTGAATTCTTATTTCGGACGTGCGAATTATTCGCTGCTGAACAAGTATTTGGTTACTGCTACTTTCCGTGCCGATGGTTCTTCACGGTTCGCGCCAACGCAACGTTGGGGATATTTTCCTGCTGGTGCGATCGGCTGGCGTATGTCTGAAGAAGGTTTCCTGAATGACACTGAATGGCTCGACAACCTGAAATTACGTGTTTCTTATGGTTCTGTTGGTAACGACGGAATTAGCGCAAACCTTTGGAAAATGAACTGGAAATCGGATGGTATGACCGGATATTCGATAAACGAACAACAGCAGGTTTCATATTCTCCCGCTACTTCGACCATTGCCAACCCTGATCTGAAATGGGAAACAACCATTACCCGCAACCTCGGTTTCGACTATGCGTTGTTCAACAGCAGGATTTATGGTACATTGGACTTGTATAAGAATTCAACCAAGGACCTTTTGATGCTGACATCCATATCGGCTATCAGTGGTTTCTCTTCAACTTACGACAATGTTGGAAGTACCAGCAACACCGGAGTTGAATTTTCTGTTGGCGGTGACATTGTTCGTTCAAAAGATTTCACGCTTTCAGCAAATGTAAATATCAACATAAACAGGGGTAAAGTTGAAGAACTTGCCGAGGGTGTAAACGGATTGTACAAAACGCAATGGGGTTCGTCGATGACTCAGCCAAATACCGGTGATTATATCCTTGTTGAAGGGAAACCGGTTGGTCAGGTTCGCGGATATACCTACGACGGATGGTACACTGTTGATGACTTTACTTTTGCCGACGGAAAATATACCTTGAAATCGGATGTGGCTGATAATGCTTCAGGTATTCTTGGAACTGTTTACGGAACAACTGCACTAAAACCAGGTGGACAGGTTGCTTACCCGGGTGTTATCAAATACAAAGATTTAAGTGGTCCTGACGGAACTCCTGACGGTATTGTTGATGAAAATGATGTTGCAATTATTGGCGACATGAATCCAAAACATACCGGTGGTTTAAATATCTCAGGTAATTACAAAAACATCGACTTTGGTCTTAACTTCAACTGGAGCTATGGCAATCAGATATACAACGCAAGCTACCTGGCCGCATTCTACGGAAGTAAGGAAGATGGATTGTTTAAAAACCGTTTGGATTATCTTTCAAACTCGTATAGAATTTATGACATTCAGGGTGGACAATTGGTAAGTGTAACCGATCCGGCAGCTTTAACCGCATTGAACGCCAATGCTACTACATTCCTGCCATACCACGAAAACCCTGTTGCTTCAACATTGGGTATCCAGGATGGATCTTTTTTACGCCTGAACACGGTAACCCTGGGTTACAATTTGCCGAAAAACCTGCTCGCCAAAGTTGGTATTAACAAGTTGCGTTTCTATGGTTCAATCTATAACGCGTTAACCATTACCAATTATCCGGGACTCGATCCTGAAGTGAATACCAATACTAGCCAGGGTGGAGCTCAGTATCCTACAACCGGCCTTGACTGGGGTTCTTATCCGCGTGCCCGTTCGTTTACGCTGGGTTTAAATATTGAGTTTTAATTTTAAATCATTTTTTTGATATGAAAAAGTTTATATATATCATATTGGTTGCAATGGTGGCGATGGCTACATCGTGCAACGAAGATTATCTGGATGTAACTTCTCCCTCAGCCGTTGACCAGGACTTTGTGTTCTCGTCACCTGATGAGGCCTATAAAGTGGTAGTCGGATGTTACGATATCTGGAGAAGTACTCCGGGCGGATTGTTTTATGACATTGATGAAGTAGGTTCGGATTCTGAAAGCCATCCTGAAAGTTACGATGCTCAGACGCGTCATATTCCGGAAGGCCTTTATGCCGCTGAAATTTCAATCGATTACTCCAGTTCTGTTGGTATCTGGGCAAACTTGTACAAGGTGGCCAACCGTGCGAACATGATTATGGAAGCGATTGAACTACAACCTGACTACTTGAGCGCTGTAACTGCAGGGAAAGCTACAAACTGGACTCATCTTTATGGCGAGGCCGCAGTTTTTCGCGCTTATGCTTACTTCACTCTGATTCGTTATTTCGGAGATGTTCCTTATTTCGATAAACCTATTATGTCAACAGCACAAACTGACAGCGCTACCCTCATTTCGCGCGATGTGATTTATGATGCTGAAATTGCAAATCTGAAAAAAGTGGAAACTTTGATGTACCGTTTGGGTGAAGGTAATATTACTGCCGAACGTTTTTCGCGGACATTTGCACAAGGATTAATTGGTAAACTTGCATTGTATGCCGGAGGCTACAGCTTGCGTCGTACCGATTTCGATTATGGTTCTGTTACATTCGATCAGATTGGTTCTGAACAATGGAATGCAAAATATGTACGCAGAACTGATTACAAAACTTATTACGAAACAGCCAAAACTTACTTGTCTGAATGTGTTCAAAATCCCGGATCAGCTTATCTGATTACTTCCGATCCGCGTGGTGCCGATTTCAATAATCCTTTCCAGTACAATTTTCAGTACAACATGGATTTGAAGGTGAGTCCCGAATCATTGTATGAAATTGGTTATACCCGTGCGGTAGGTAACAGCGAATTCCCTTATGCTTTTGGTCGTCCATCGGGCGGAGGCGGATCAAATGCCTATCCATGCAAGAGTTACGGACAAAGCCGTTTGCACCCGTCATTCTACTATGGCGATTATGCTCCCGAAGATTTACGCCGCGATGTAACCGCTGCCGTAACATCCAACTCAGGCGCTTGCTCCGAATTATTAATCAACTTTGCTCCCGGATCCCGTGAAAAAGGTGGTTTGACCAACAACAAATGGGATGAAAGCCGAATGGCCAGCCCATACACTGCAAAACAACGCTCTTCAGGAGTAAACTGGACCCAAATGCGCATGGCCGATGTTATTCTGATGCTTGCTGAAACTTATGCAGAACTGGGCGAAGACGGAGCAGCAAAAACCGAATTGACCAAAGTCAGAAGTCGTGCATTTCCAATCACAGCTCAGGTTGAAAATGTGACCAGCTATATTGGTTCATTATCTGGAGCTGCATTGAAAGAAGCCATTCAACAGGAACGTAAACTGGAATTGGCTGGCGAAGGTTACCGTCGTTACGATTTGATCCGTACCGGTAAAATGCCTCAAAAAATCAAGGAAATGCGCGATCTGCAAAAAGCGATGGTCGATGGTTTGGAATCCAAAGGTTACTACACATTTGCCAATGGCAACACCATTTCAAATTACATTTATGTAAAAGCTGTAAATGTTGCCGATTTGGGCATGACCAAAATGTTGACAACACTATGTACGGTAGATGAAACTGATCCTACCTTCGGAGTTAGATTCCCCGGATGGAGAGGAAACTGCGATCTTTGGACTGCAAACGGCTTTACCGCTTCAGATAAAAACCGCAACCTGTCTATTCATGGATTGTTCAAATACATTGATCCGAACGGTGATGAAGCTGCCGCTTTGGTTGCTGATGGCTATAAAAAAACTGCATGGGGTGGAAACATTGTTGCCAACAAAGCGCAATACACCACCAATGTTTTCAAAGGATATACCGATGCATATTATGCTGCCGGTGCTCCTCCGCGTTATTTGCTTCCTTTGTCTTCCGAAACCATTTCGAAATCAAATGGATTGATTACCAACGGATACGGATTTTCACAACAGTAAATTGGTCGTCCGATGAATTATAATTTTGAAAATATTCATCGGATGACTTTTCAGAGTACAATTTGAAATTTTAGATAACCCGTCAATTTTCTGGCGGGTTATTTAATTCTTCTCAAAATATAATTGTGCTGCTTATCAGTAAAATAACGAATGACCTACGACAACCATGGACCTGACTAAACTTGCACTGTTGTTTTCCTGTTTTCTTTCCTTCCTTTCTCCTGAAGTTTTGTGTCAGGATATCTTACCTATACAAAAAAAAATAACAGAATGGTTTCCGGGCGATTTGGTGCAAACAAAAACAGACGGAATCCGCATTGCAGGAAACCCTGAATTTGTAACTTCCAAATACGAAAAGGCACTTCATTTCAACGGGTCAACAGATGGTATTTTTCTTGAAAGCATGCCATTAACGGGAATGGACAAATTCACCATCGAAGCCATTTTTTATCCTGAAAGCGGTGGAAATTTTGAACAGCGCTTTTTCCATACCGGCGAAATTCGTGGCGACCGCGTTTTATTCGAAATCCGCACAACAGCTACCGACTGGTATTTCGATGCCTACATCAAATCAGGCGATCAGCAAAAAACATTGATTGATTCTAAATTACTGCACCCGCTCAATCAATGGTACCACGTGGCTTTTGTAGTCGATCATGGACATCTTACAACATACATCAACAAACAAAAAGAATTGGACGGAACCATCATTTTTTCTCCCATCCAAACCGGAAAAACCTCCATCGGAGTCCGGCTCAACGAACAATCGTGGTTCAAGGGAGCCATTTCCCAAATCCGAATTTCTCCTGAAGCCTTGATTCCCACTGGTTTTCTAAACTTTAAAAATGATTAACCTGCTGTAAAATCTACTTAACCCAAAACCAACCATGAGAATTCTTCAGAAAATATTATTTGTACTGTTCTTGCTGACAGGCGTTTTGCAACTAACCGCGCAAAACAGCAAACTGATTTCCGAAGCAGAGCAAACCATGTTAAAAGCGACACAGTACATGGTCGAAAAAGTGAGTACCAATGGTGGATATGTGTGGTATTACATGCCTGATTTCTCTCGCCAGTGGGGCGAAATGGAAGCCTTCAAAACCATGATCTGGTTGCAACATCCGGGTACCATCAGCATGGGACATTTATTTTTGGATGCTTACCGGGCAACGGGAAACGAATATTATTATCAGGCAGCACAAAAAGCGGCCAATGCCATTATCTGGGGGCAAAGCCACGAGGGCGGCTGGAATTACATGATCGATTTTGCCGGTGACCGCTCGCTGAAAGAATGGTACAACACCATCGGGAAGAACGGCTGGCGGCTCGAAGAATTTCAGCATTACTACGGAAATTCTACTTTCGACGACGATATAACTTCCGACGCCGCACGTTTTCTGCTTCGGATGTACCTCGAAAAACTCGATCCGACTTGCAAACCGGCACTCGAAAAAGCCATCAATTTTATCCTGAAAAGCCAGTATCCAAACGGTGGCTGGCCACAGCGCTATCCGCTTAAATACGATTTCAACAAAGAAGGTCATGCGGATTACACTTCATATTACACATTCAACGACGATGTGATTTGGGAAAATACCCATTTTCTGATTCAATGCTACCTGGCATTGGGCGAAGAACGTTTCCTCGATCCGATTCGTCGTGGGATGGATTTTTACCTCATTTCGCAGGACGGTTGCGGTGCCTGGGGACAGCAACTGAATATGAACCTTGAAACTGCCGGTGCCCGTACCTACGAACCTGCCGCATTTTTACCCGGCGCCACTTGCGAGAATGCCCTGCTTTTACTGAAGTTTTATCAATACACCGGCGACTCCAAATATCTGGCTCCCATCCCGAATGCCATTCAATGGCTCGAAGCAACTGCCTTGCCCGCCAGCCAGCAGGAAGGTGGAAGAACTCACCCGACTTTTGTTGAAGTTGGCACCAATAAAGCCATTTATGTGCATCGCAAGGGATCAAATGTGAAATACGGATCGTATTACGTCGATTACAATGACGATCATTTGTTGGCGCATTACTACGGAAAATGTGGTATTTCGCTGGACGAACTGAAATCAGAATACAAACGCATTTCGGCTCTTTCTCCGGAAGCGGCGACCAAAGACTCACCTTTAAAAATCGAAAAATTTGAAGGGCATGGAAGTCCGCAAACTTATTACGATTTGAACCGGAATAACTTTCCGATGAAAGCTGATGAAAAGATGATTGAAGAAATTATCGCCTCACTGGATACCGAAAACCGTTGGCTAAGCAAACATGCAATGATCAGTCACCCGTACATTGGCGACGGGCAGAATCAGGAACAAACCGGCGAATTTGCATCGACCAACGTGGGAGACGAAACCGACACTTCGCCATACCGCGATATGTCTGATCAGGACTATATTTCAACTGGCGATTACATCCGGAACATGAAAATACTGATCAATTTTGTGCGGTCGTCAAAGTCACCATCCGAAGTTAAAAAGTCAGTTGTCTGGCATTAATCATCATCGGGAATAACCAATCGACACAAATTATAAAGATTTTAGATAAGTCAAGAAATGAAGAAAACGATTTTAATTACAACTCTTTGCCTTTTAGCATCTCTAATTATAGCACAAAACCCTGTACCTGTAAAACCTAGAATTTTAATAAGTACAGATATAGGTGGAACTGACCCTGACGATAATCAATCGATGGCACATCTGCTGATGTACAGCGATATGTTTACGATCGAAGGCCTTGTCTCCTCGCCATCGTATGGTTTAGGTAACAAAGAGGAGATTTTGCGCATGATTGGCTTATATGAGAAAGATATGCCGGAACTTCAGAAGCATAACAAGGAGTTGGCCGATCCTGATTATTTGCGGTCAATAACGAAGCAAGGCAGAAAGGGTGCAGCTCCCTTAAAAGGATACATCGAACCTACCGAGGGCTCGGAGTGGATTATAAAATGCGCAAAAAGGGAAAACCAGCAACCACTTTGGGTATTGGTTTGGGGTGGTTTAGATGATTTGGCACAGGCATTACACGATGCGCCGGAAATTAAAAGTAAAATAAAAGTATATTGGATTGGCGGTCCCAACAAAAAGTGGAGCGCGAACAGTTATGCTTTTATTGCCCAAAATTTTCCCGATTTATGGTTTATCGAAGTCAATTCAAGCTACTACGGTTTCTTTTCTGACAATAATAATCTGGATACCGTAGTTCAATCAGATTACTATAATCAATATATCAGCGGAGCAGGGCATTTAGGGAAGGATTTTAAGAGTTACTACAATGGCGAAATAAAAATGGGTGATACACCATCGCTATTGTATGTGATGGATGGAAACCCTGAGAATCCAATGCGGGAAAGTTGGGGAGGTAGTTTTGAAAAATTTAATCACAGCCCTCGCATTATTTATAATAGCACGACAAGTTTGAATGATACTGTAGCATTTTGCTCTATCCTCGAATTCCATTTAAAAGGGCCAGAAATCAATGTTGATTCAGAGACCGTCTGTTTTTGGATGGAAGTTCCTTACGGACAATCGGCGCAGAAATGGCCGGGATATTATCTCGGCAATGGAGACTATGTAATACGGTACATACCCAAAAAAGCAGAAACTATAATATACCACTTTACCTCTGTTATTCCTGAAATCAATGGACTTGAAGGAAGTATTGTAGTTGATAATTTGTGGCCCGGAAAGAAACATCCGACTGATTATCAACTTGGAGGCAATTGGTACACCGATAAATCTGATTTAAGCCTATACGATGGGAAAATACAAGGAGGAAAAACAATTCTGAAATGGCGAAATGCTGTATTGTTGGATTGGGCAAAACGTTGGGCCTGGTTAAGATAAATGAAAAAGGAGCGAACACATTTCCTCGTACAGGGAGCCATTGCAGAATGACAAACGAAAATTTATGCGAATGAAAAATTACATATTTCTCTTGACGATAGCTGTCGGGTTTCTTGTTTCAGGAAAACTGACGATAGCTCAAAATCCCGGATATTTTCAGAATCCGGTTCTGGGTGGCGACTATCCCGATCCTTCGGTTTTGCGGGTTGGCAACGATTATTACATGACCCATTCGTCGTTCGAATATTATCCTGGATTGCTCGTATGGCATTCAACCGACCTGATCAACTGGGAGCGAATCGGATTTGCACTGAGCCAGTATGTAGGCTCAGTGTGGGCGCCCGATCTGATTAAATACGGCGATACTTATTACATTTATTTTCCTGCGGGAAAAAAGAACTGGGTCGTGTCGGCTCCATCGCCCGAAGGTCCGTGGTCGGCTCCGGTCGATTTGAATTTGCAGGAATTTATTGATCCGGGACATGTGGTGGATGCCGAAGGGAACCGCTATTTGTATTTGTCTGATGGCTTTACAGTCCGACTGGCAAAAGATGGTTTGTCGGCTATTGGCGAACCTGTTCACAACTACGATGGATGGCAATTTCCGAAGGAATGGAGTACCGAATGTTTCTGCCTCGAATCGCCCAAATCCACTTTCAGGAATGGCTATTTTTACCAGACTGTTGCCCAAGGCGGAACGGCAGGTCCCGCTACTTCGCACATGGTGGTTTCTGCCCGTTCGAAATCGCCTTTTGGTCCCTGGGAAAATTCGCCCTACAATCCGATTGTTCATACCGGAAGTCGCGCCGAACGGTGGTGGAGTCAGGGACACGGTACATTGGTTGATGATGTGAATGGCAACTGGTGGATCATGTATCACGCTTACGAAAAAGGTTTCCATACGCTGGGGCGGCAAACACTGCTATTGCCGATTGAATGGACAGCCGATAACTGGTTTCGTGTACCTGAAAGAGTTACAAGCAGCGACGAAATCCAACTGCCAGCCGGTTCTTCCCTGTCCAAAGGCAATGGCCTTTCCGATGACTTTTCCGGAAATAAGCTCGGTTTTCAATGGCAGTTTTTCAAAAAATATGCTCCGGAGCGGATAAGCCTGAAGGATGGTGCGCTGGAACTGAAAGCCGAAGGCAATTCGTTTGCCGAAAGCTCGCCCTTGCTGGTTAATTCGTGCGACAGGAAATACGAAGTTCAGGTTGAATATTCCCTTGGAGATGGTGCAACCGGTGGATTGTGCCTGTATTATAACGAGCAGGGCAACATGCGCATTTCTATTGATGCAAATCAGTTTGTCGTTTTTAATCAGAAGAATGCCAAATTCAGGGAGAAAAATATTTTGGGCAATCATGGTTATTTGCGGATACTGAACGATGAAAATGAAATCAGTTTTTATTTCAGTGCCGATGGAAATGACTGGAAAAGATTGGAGCGCAGCATTGACGCCACCGGTTTTAACCACAATGTTTTCGGCGGTTTCATGAGCTTGCGGGCTGGCTTGTATGTGTTTGGCGAGGGCAAGGTGAAGTTTGATAACTTTGTGTATCGTAAACTGTAGTAATAATTAACAACGACAAATATGAAAAACATCTGTGTACTTGAATCCACCCGGAAAAGTCAAAAAAATAAAATGCCACCAAATCTCCAAGACTCCAAATTGCACAAAAAGCTGAAATTCAATGAATTTATTTTGGTGAGATTTAGTGTTTTGGTGTTTTGGTGGCAAAAAAATAGTTTTCGGAGCGGGCTCGTATTTGGAATCTGTATTTTAGGTTTTACCCTGCAAAATTGTACTCCGGAAAAGAAATCTGATCTTTTTCCGGATGGAACTCAAATACCAGTTTGGTTTTCGGAGGTAGCAAAAATTAAATTGGAAGACCTCGGTACGCAGTTTAATATTGCAGATCTGGGTGCAATTGACGATAGTACGGTACTACAAACCACTGTTATTCAAAAGGCAATTGATGACGCTCACAGTCAGGGCGGGGGAGTTGTTGTGATACCCAAAGGAACCTTCCTGAGCGGGGCTTTGTTTTTCAAGCCAAATACCCATCTGTATGTATCTGAAGGCGCTGTTTTAAAAGGATCGGACAACATCGCTGACTATCCTTTTATTCCTTCAAGAATGGAGGGGCAGAGCATCGATTATTTCGCAGCCCTCGTTAATGCCTATGGTGTGGATGGTTTTACTATTTCAGGAAAAGGTACAATTGACGGAAATGGGTTGAAATACTGGGAAGCCTTCTGGCAAAGACGAAAAGAAAACCCGAAATGCACCAATCTTGAAGTGTCCAGACCGCGTTTGGTATTTATTTGGAATTGTGACAATGTACAAGTGCAGGACGTAAATCTCTACAATTCGGGATTTTGGAGCAGCCATTATTACCAATGCAACAATGTTAAGATTCTGGACCTTCACATTTTTTCGCCACACGAACCGGTAAAAGCGCCAAGTACCGATGCCATTGATATTGATGTGTGCTCAAATGTGCTGATCAAAGGATGTTACATGGCTGTAAACGATGATGCCATTGCCTTAAAAGGCGGAAAAGGTCCGTGGGCAGATAAAGATTCTACGAATGGCGAAAACACCAATATTATCATCGAAGATTGTGAATTTGGATTTTGCCATGCAGCGCTAACCTGCGGCAGCGAAGCCATTCACAACAAAAACATTGTCATGCGCAATTGCCACGTGAATGACGCTAAAAGGCTTTTGTGGTTGAAAATGAGACCTGACACACCTCAGAAATATGAATACATTACAGTTGAAAATATCAAAGGTCAGGCATACAGCATGATTTATATAAAGCCGTGGACACAGTTTTTCGACTTAAAAGGAAGAACAGAGGTTCCATTGTCCTATTCTGAAAACATCACTTTAAGAAACATCGAACTCGACTGCGAAGTATTTTTTGATATGGCCATTACTGAACATGACCGGCTATCCGATTTCATTTTCGACAATCTGAAAATCACTGCAAAAAATGCTGATTACGACAAAGGTTTGATTCAAGGACTGACCTTTACAAATGTGATGGTTAATGGCAAATCAATTGAATAAAAGATGAAAACATTATTAAGCAGCATTTTATGTGTTTTAGCACTGACAACTATTGCACAATTGCCTTCAGTGAATCCAGGGGTATATCGTTGGGCCGACCGTCCTGTAAAGGTTAGTGAGGGTAGAGAGTCTGGTGTTTTTCTTGAAGGAACATCTCCACATTTTGAATATGTGAAAATTCATGCTACCACCCAAAATCCAGGCGCCAAACCCGGTAGGGCACATGCCAATAAGGATATGGAAGAATTGATCATTGTAAAAGAAGGTACAATGAAAGTGACAATCGACGGGAAGAGTTCAATTCTTGGTGCAGGAGGTGTTGTTTTAATCATGCCTCTGCAAATGCAGTCGCTTGAAAATATTGGAAACAGCAAACTTTCGTATTATGCCATGAAGTATAAATCGAAAAAGCCGATGAATATCGAACGAGGAATTGCCGGTGGGGGATCGATAATGCTAAATGCAGACTCCCTAACATTTAAACCAAGCGAACGTGGCG
>DAITNH010000133.1:0-13144 GCA_036834745.1 Prolixibacteraceae bacterium | reverse complement strand
CCAAATCGCACATGATTTTATGGCCGATCGAAAAAGCGATTTGGACCAATGATCCATTGGTAAATCAAACGCCAGGTTATGCAACTGCAAAACCAGCCAATTAAATGATCTTTCGCGTTTTTAGTTTATAGATTTGGTTAACAGGCCAATGAGTAAGGGTCTGGAAACAGGCTCTTACTTCATTTTTATTTTAAATAGACTATATTTATAAAGTCTGAATTCGTTTGACTATTCGGTGCAGATCTTACAATGCAACTAAAACAATTCGCTATGACAATCCTGAATACTTTATTGCTTTTTTTACTTCTGCTTATTTCGCCACAGTGTAAAAAAGATGGCGCCATGGCTACCAATGCAGCCAGCATAAATTCGGCAGAATTAAAACAAACCCACTTGCCGTTAAACGTCGGAGCAGAGAATGCCGGAGTGATGGAATTACAGTTCACTGTCACTCCTGAAAAAAGTCCGGTGATCTTAAATTGGATTGAAATTTCATTTTCTGATGACAGCAGGTTTTCAGGAGTAGCATCAATTTCAGTAAAATATTCCGGAGCTATAAAAGGTTCGGATACCAATGTTTTATTTGGTACATCGAAAAATCCGGGTCAAAAAATAAGAATTAACGGAACCCGCGAATTGGGTGCCGGCACTCATTTCCTGAAATTCGATATCGGGATGAATGTCAACCCTGATTTGCTTACCCGTTTTCAGGTTGAAAAAGTAAAACTGTCGTTCAAAAATCATGATGCGATTGAAGTGGCTCCTGCCGGAAAATTCATTTTCCGACCTAAAATGGTGCTTCGGGCTACCGGTCAGGACAAAACCGATACCTACCGCATTCCCGGATTAGTTACAACCAGCAAAGGCACCCTGATTGCCGTTTACGACAACCGATACAACAACAGCAAAGACCTTCAGGAAGACATTGACATTGGCATGAGCCGCAGTACCGATGGAGGCCAGACCTGGCAGTCCATGAAAGTAATTATGGATATGGGCGAATACGGTGGCCGTTCGCAACGGCTGAATGGTATTGGCGATCCGTGTGTACTTTACGACCACAAGACCAATACGATCTGGGTTGCAGCGCTCTGGATGAGTGGATCTGCTCCAGATAAAATGCTGTGGTGGGCTTCAAAACCCGGAATGTCGCCCGAAGAAACAGGTCAGTTTATTTTGGCCAAAAGTACCGACGACGGTTTGACCTGGTCGCAACCGATCAATATTACCTCGCAGATAAAAGATCCCGCATGGCAGTTGCTTTTGCAAGGACCCGGTCGCGGAATTACCATGACCGACGGAACGCTGGTTTTCCCTGCACAGTTCAAAGCTGATCTGGGAACGAAATCTCTTGACGGCGGACAATTTACCTGTCATTCAACAATTGTTTACAGCAATGATCAGGGAAATACATGGCAAATTGGGACCGGGGCCAAATCGAATACAACCGAAGCGCAGGTAGTTGAATTGGCTGATGGAAGCCTGATGCTGAACATGCGCGACGACCGAAACCGCACCGACAAGGGCGAAACCAACGGCAGGGCAGTGGTAGTTACTACCGATCTGGGGAAAACGTGGACTGCGCACAAATCTTCTAATTCGGCTCTTCAGGAACCCAATTGCATGGCCAGCATCATCAGCGCCGATCTTGAAATCAACGGGAAAATGCAGCAAGTACTGTTTTTCTCTAACCCCGACAGTAAAACCGAACGCAGCCACATGACGATCAAAGCCAGTCTGGACGGCGGTTTAACATGGTCGCAAGCCTATCAGGTAGAATTGAATTCTGAAGCCGGTTATGGATATTCGTGCATGAGCATGGTGGACAATAAAACCATCGGAATTCTATATGAGGGAGTGAAAGACCTTTATTTTCAGAAAGTTTCGGTAATAGACTTGTTGGGAAATCTGGTTAAAAAACATTAATAGTGGAAAGGTTTGAAGCCAGTTGGTGAAGATTGAAATCGACATGTTTCGTGCCTACGGCACTCCAGACTTTGGTACTATTCGTTGTTCTACAAATATTTCGTGCCTTTGGCACGTACTCGTTATAACCGAACGAAACGTCTAAGTGGATCTTGCTCCAGAGGAGCAAAATATTTATAGAAATAAGAAATAGATGATGACAGTCGTCCGTGGAACATCGTTGAACAAGGCTTTGGCCTACTTTCGGACGAAACAGCATTGTTCTTAAAAAAGTAGTTACATCAGAGATTTAAATATTAATGTTGGCCACAAAAGATTAAAAACTAAGAAATGAAAGTTCGGAGCATCAGATATTGGAGTATGAAAGTTATAAGTTCACTGGTTGTTTTCCTTTGGTTGGTGCCGAATGTGTTTGCACAATCAAAAACAACTGATGTCCCGGCTTTGATTCCGATGCCGCAAAAAATTACCTGGAACAAACAAAATTTTATAGTTGACGGAAACGAATTGCGGATGGTTCAGCGAATTGTGGTTAATCTTCCTGAAGTTCCCATCAATCAGGAGGAAGCCTATATCCTGAAAGTCGATGCTGATTCGGTAATTCTTACAGCCAAAACCCCCAAAGGACTTTTCCGTGGGCAACAGACCATCCAACAATTAACTTTTAATGAAGGCGGAAAACAGTTTATAGCCGGTTGTGAAATAACCGATTGGCCTGCTTTCCAAATCCGCGGTTTTATGCAGGATGTTGGACGTAATTTTATGTCGCTGCCTGTGCTGAAAGAACAGATTGACGTGATGGCTGCCTACAAGTTCAATACATTTCATTTCCATGTCACCGACAATCCGGGGTGGCGATTGGAAAGCAAAAAGTATCCGCAACTATCTGAAGCTTCATCAAATACTCGCTGGCCCGGGAAATATTATACACAGGAAGATTTTCTGGAACTCGTAAATTATTGCGATGATCGTTTCATTACTTTGATTCCCGAATTCGATATACCCGGACATTGTGAAGCATTCCGGAAGGCGTTTGCAATTGATTCAATGAGCGATCCACGGGTCAAACCTATTCTGCTGGATTTGATCGACGAACTTTGCGCCTTGGTTCCTGCTGAAAAAATGCCTTTTATTCATTTGGGAACCGATGAGGTTTGGTCGAAGAAAGAGCGGCCAGCTGGTGGACTTTTAGATGCGGTGGTCGAAAGGGTAAAATCTCACAACAGGGAAGTGATTGTATGGCGCCCCGGTCAGCAAATCGATTCGGACAAAACATCTATCACTCAACTTTGGTCGTCAAATGGAAAACCAAAGGACGGGCATCGTTACATCGATTCGCGGCTCAATTACCTTAATCATTTGGATCCGTTGGCCGGAGTGGCGCAGCTTTATTTTGACCGGATTTGTGGCGCTGCTCAGGGCGATTCCTTACGGTTAGGTGGTATTTTGTGTTGCTGGAACGACAACAATGTAACTGAAGAATACGATATTATCCGTCAGAATCCGGTTTATCCGGGAATGCTGACGTACTGCGAAACTTCATGGAAAGGTCAACCGGTTGATATTGGCGAAAACTACCTGGCAAAACTACCGTCTCCAGATAATACACTGTTTCAGGAATTTCAGGATTTTGAAGACAGGCTGGTTCGCCACCGTGATCTTTATTTTCAGGATAAACCTTTTCCGTATGTGAAGCAAACTCAAATTGTCTGGAATATTTATGGTCCGTTTGATCATCGCGGTGATGTTGAGCACAGGTTTAAAGGTGAAGAAACATTTGAGAAAAATGTACCTGCCGATTACAGGAATTATGCAGTTTTAGGGCCGGTTCATGGCGGAACAATTCATGTCAGGCATTTTTTTGGATTCCCATCTTATATTTCTGAAAAGCAGGGAACTGTATTTGCTTCGACCAACATTTGGTCACCAAAAGATCAGGAAGTGGACTGTTGGATTGGTTTTCACGACTGGTCGCGTTCTGGCGGGAGACGTGGCGGACCATTCCCCGGCCAGGGACAGTGGCACAACACCAACCCAAAGGTTTGGTTGAACCGAAAACTGGTCGAACCACCCATCTGGAAAAATCCCGGATTGGCTGAAAAAACAGAAGAAATCCCATTTGAAGATGAGAATTATTTCTTCCGGAAACCCACAAAAATTCACTTAAAAAAAGGCTGGAACGAAGTTTTGCTGAAAGTGCCGCAAGGCGGAAAATCCTGGAAATGGATGTTCACTTTTGTGCCCGTACGAATTGAAAATGAACAGGTAAAAGAAATTGAAGGGCTTAAATTTTCTGTCGATAAATAAATTAATATGAATATACGATTGTTTACCCAAGCTATCCTTTGCCGTCAGCTTCAGCTGACGGACAAATTATAGATCACAGGCAAAGGCTTTAGCCACAGTTTTTGGGCTAAAGCCCAGATATCTTGGTTCCCTTTTATCCGTTGACTGAAGTCAACGGCAAATGATATTAGCTCAATATTGAAGTATTTAGGTAGACAACCAGATACTCATATAAATAAAACACAATGAAATACAGGTATTACATTCATTTTTTGCTAATCAGTATTTTGACTGGAATATCCGTAATTGGATTCAGTCAAAGTTCTGATCAAAAGATACGTGTGGCTTGTATTGGCGATTCGGTTACCAAAGGGTTAGGCCTGGAAAATCCTGATTCGCAATCCTATCCGGCGCAATTGCAGTCCTTGCTTGGATCAGCTTATTATATTACCGGGAATTTTGGTGGATTGAAACTCGCCCCGGTTTTTATGGACCACATGGTTTTGCAGCAAAAATCCGCCATCAGGATTTGGGGAAAAGCCAATTCGGGTAATGAAGTATCAGGCACATTCGATAAACAAATCAAAAAATGTGTCACAAACGAATCCGGAGATTGGACACTGACTTTTGATCCTGTTCCTGCGGGCGGTCCATACACACTTCGGGTTACTGCCGGAAACCAGCAAACTGTTGTTCTTGAAGATATCATGGTTGGCGAATTATGGATTTGTGCCGGTCAGTCGAACATGGAATTTCCACTGAAAGATGCGGCAAAAGCTTCGGTTGATATCTCAAAATCGGACAATGTCAACATTCGTTTATTCAACCTGAAAGGAATTGTGAGGCCCGATGATTCAAAATGGGATTCGTTGTCGCTAAACAAAATAAATAAGCTTGAATTTTTCGAAGGTAAATGGGAAAGTTGCCAACCTGAATCTGCCGCTGATTTTTCGGCCATTGGATATTATTTCGGAAAAATGCTGAATGAAAACCTGAATGTTCCGGTTGGATTAATTCAGGTTAGTGTTGGAGGAGCACCGATTGAAACTTTTATCGACCGGAAAACACTGGAGTTTGATCCTTATCTGGTCGATGTCCTTTACAAATGGAAGCAGAATGATTTCATCATGGATTGGTGTCGCGAACGGGCCGGATTAAATATTTCCTTCAGCAAAAATGAACTGCAACGCCATCCTTTTGAACCTGCATACATTTACGAAGCTGGAATTCAGGCTTTGGCCGGATTAAATGTGAGTGGAGTAATCTGGTATCAGGGTGAATCAAATGCACACAATGCAGAACATTACAGTCATGCCTTTCCGGCTTTGGTCGAATCGTGGCGAAAGACCTTTAATCATCCGGAAATGCCATTCTATTTTGCCCAGTTGTCCAGTTTAAACCGGCCTTCCTGGCCTTATTTTCGGGATGTTCAGCGGCAATTAAGTCTTTCTGTTCCACATTCAGGAATGGTCGTTACCAGCGATTTAGGCGATTCATTGAATGTTCACCCGAAACGCAAACGCGAAGTTGGAGAGCGCTTCGCTAAACTGGCACTGGCCAAAGTTTACGGGCAAAAACTGATTGGTTCCGGGCCTGAAGTTCTGGGATTTAAACAGTATGGTGAGCAAATCAGCATTCAGTTTAATCATGCTTCTCAGTTAAAAACTGCTGATGGCCTGTCCCTCCGCGAACTTGAAATTGCTGGTCAGGCTGGAATTTTTGAGCCTTCAAAAGCCTTAATGGAAGGAAATGAAATAGTTATACAAACACAAATTAAGGAAGTACAAAAAATCCGATACGGCTGGAATCCATTTTCAAGAGGGAATCTGGTCAATGAAGCAGGACTGCCTGCCTCGACATTTAAAATAGAAAAACAATAAGAATATTCAAATTTCAAGATTATGCAAAAAATTGAAGGATTGATCGCTGCCCCTTTTACTCCATTGAGTGCAAAGGATGAAGTAATGTATGATTCTATTCCAGGATATTACGATTTTCTGGAACGGAACAGAATCGTTGGCGCATTCATCAACGGTTCTACCGGCGAGGGTGTTTCACTTACGCAAAAGGAAAAAATGAAAACGGTTGAAGCCTGGACTGCCTGTTCAAAAGAGAAAAAAACCGTGAAAGTAATCAGCCTTGTTGGCGGAACTTCATACAAGGAATGTATTGAAAATGCTATACATGCAGCCGAAAACGGTGTGGATGCCATCGCTTTGCTGGCGCCCTATTATTTTAAACCTGCCGGGGCAAAACAATTGGCCGAATTTTGCGCGCTGGTTGCCGAAGCTGTTCCGCAAATGCCGGTTTATTTCTACCACATCCCGGTTTTGAGCGGTTGTTATGTGAACATGGTCGATTTTCTGCAGGAAGCTGCGCCCATCATTCCTAATCTGGCCGGAATCAAATACACGCACGAAGATTTTATGGATTTTTTGAGCTGTATTCATTTTATGGACGGCAAGTACGACATGATGTGGGGCCGCGACGAAAATATGCTTTCTGCGCTGGTTCTTGGATCGCGCAGTGCGGTTGGAAGTACCTTTAATTATGCTGCCCCGCTTTATTATCAAATGATTGACGCATTCGACAATGGCGATCTGCCGCTTGCCCGCAAACTTCAGCAAATGTCAATCGACATGATCCGGTTGCTTGGTAAATACGGAGGCATCGCAACCGGAAAAGCTTACATGAAATACGTTGGTCTCGATATGGGACAATTCCGTTTACCGGTTAAAAACGCATGGGTCGAAAACTATGAAAAATTCGCAGAAGATGTCAATTCGCTCAACATGCAGGAGTTTTTCTCGAAATAAATTACTGATTATACTTTTCACAATGGCACAGTTAATTGGAAACTCCTGTTCACCAACGGGCAACGAAAAATTGGCTTTAAGCTGGCATGAATTTCCTGAAATCCCTCCAACTTCAGGAGAATCGGTTCAGCCCGGTTTGGCCGGTCCGGTCGCCGGAGCGCATGGAAATTTTGTGCTGGTTGCCGGAGGCGCTAATTTCGAAGACGGACTGCCGTGGCGCGGTGGAAAAAAGAAATACCACGACGAAATATTTCTGCTTGAAAAAACTGCTTCAGGAGAATATTCTTGGAAACAGGTTCCTGAAAAATTGCCTTACCCGATGGCTTATTCGGCCTGTGTTTCAACTTCGGAAGGAGTTGTGAGCATTGGCGGTGAAGATTTTGATAGTCCGGTAAAGGATGTTTTTCTGTTTTCATTTCAGGATGGAAAAGTCAGCCGGACGAGTTTGCCTGAACTTCAGGAGGCAATTTCATCAGCCGGTGCAGCAGCTATTGGAAATGAACTGTTTGTGGCCGGTGGATTGGTTGCTTCAGGCGCAAGTTCTGCATTTTATTCACTCGATATGAAAAATACAGCCAACGGATGGCGGATTTTGCCTGAAATTCCGGTTGCATTTTCTCACGCGGTGGTTGTTAGTCAGGAAGATGAAAACGAAATGTGCATTTACGTAATTGGTGGCCGGAACAAAACTTCCGAAGTCTCGACTTTTTTGAGCAGCGTCTGGAAATACACGCCTTCCATCCAGAAATGGAGCCCGGAAGGTGATATTATTTCAGACGGAAAACCACTTGCGCTTTCTGCCGGAACCGGAATTGCGGTGGGCTCAAATCATATCATTCTGTTTGGCGGCGATCCGGGCATTTTCTTCAACCGCACCGAACGAATGAATGCTGCCCTTGAAAAAGTTTCAGGAGAAGAAAAACAAAAGCTTTGGCAGGAAAAAGATTCGATGTTGACCAATCATCCCGGATTTTCAAAAGACATAATGGCTTTCAATACAATTTCGAAAAGTTGGGAAAAGCTTGGCAAAATGGCCGGTGAATCGCCGGTTACCACCAACGCTTTTTCATGGAATGGGACAATCATAATTCCTTCCGGCGAAGTACGTCCGGGCATTCGTACTCCGAATGTGATAGGCGTTGATATTCAGTTTGAAAAATAAAAAAGATGGAAAAAGATTTTAAAATATTGGCGGAACAATACCGGAACGAACTGCTCCAAAAAGTGGTTCCTTTCTGGGAAAATCATTCGAAAGACGAAGAGTTTGGTGGCTATTTCACTTGCCTCGACCGCCAGGGAAAAGTATTTGATACCGACAAATTTATCTGGCTTCAGGGACGCGAGGTCTGGATGTTTGCAACACTTTACAACAAAGTGGAGCAGCGGCCTGAATGGCTGGAAATGGCTCTGCACGGGGCACATTTTCTTCAGGAAAACGGACACGACGGCAACCTGAACTGGTATTTTTCGCTCACCCGCGAAGGAAAACCGCTGATTGAACCTTACAATATTTTCTCCGATTGCTTTGCCACCATGGCTTTTGGCCAGTTGTACCAGGCGACCGGAAACGAAGAATATGCCGACATCGCAAAAAAAACCTTTGAAAATATCCTGAAACGGAGCGAAAATCCGAAAGGAAAATTCAATAAAGCTTTTCCGGGAACCCGTCCGCTGAAAGGTTTTTCACTGCCCATGATTTTGTGCAACCTGTCGCTCGAAATAGAACATTTGCTTCCAAAAGAATTGGTCGAGGAAACCATTCAGAATGTGCTTCACGAAGTCATGGATATTTTCTATCAGGAAGATTCCGGACTCATTCTGGAAAATGTGAATCCTGATGGTAGTTTTTCCGATTCGTTTGAAGGACGTTTGCTGAATCCGGGTCATACTATCGAGGCGATGTGGTTTATCATGGATTTGTCGGTCAGGCTTAAGCGTCTGGAATTGACAGAGAAAGCGGTTGAGATAATGCTTCGCACGCTGAAACACGGATGGGACGAACAATATGGTGGAATCTTCTATTTTCTCGACATAAAAGGATATCCGCCGCAACAGTTGGAATGGGACCAGAAACTTTGGTGGGTGCATGTCGAAACACTCATCAGCCTGATTAAAGGATATTCGTTGACCGGGAATCCTGAATGTCTGGAATGGTTCGAAAAAGTTCACGATTACACCTGGTCGCATTTTGCCGATCCTGAATATGACGAATGGTTCGGCTATCTAAACCGTCGTGGCGAAGTATTGCTACCTTTAAAGGGTGGAAAATGGAAAGGCTGTTTCCACGTTCCGCGAGGCTTGTTTCAGGTCTGGAAAACATTGGAAGAAATAAAATAAAAACACTAAATTTTAATATTCCTGACTCACCCCACCCCGACAAGTCGGGGTTTCCCCTCTCTTCGTGAAGAGAGGGGGGACGGCCGCTTGCGGACGTCGGGGTGAGTTGGAAAAAACAACTTAAATCATGCAAATCCAACAGAAAAAATGGTATCCATGGCTGGTGGTGGCTCTTTTGTGGGTCGTGGCCCTGCTCAATTACATGGACCGGCAAATGTTATCAACCATGAAAGTAGCCATGATGGGCAACATTCAGGAGTTGGAAACTGCAGAGAACTTCGGACGGTTGATGGCTGTTTTTTTGTGGATTTATGCGCTGATGAGTCCGGTTGCAGGCTTAATTGCTGACCGGCTTAACCGTAAATGGCTAATAGTTGGAAGTTTGGCCGTATGGTCAGGCGTTACCCTGGCGATGGGATTTGTTGATAATTTTAGCCATTTGTATATTTTACGCGCCATCATGGGGGTGAGCGAAGCTCTGTATATCCCCGCCGGATTGTCGCTGATTGCGGATTACCATCAGGGGAAAACACGTTCGCTGGCCATCGGAATTCACATGACAGGATTATATGTCGGGCAGGCCATGGGTGGCTTTGGGGCAACTGTCGCACATGAATATTCGTGGCAAACCACTTTTCATTCCTTCGGAATCGTTGGTATTCTGTACAGTTTGGTACTTATTTTTTTCCTTCGCGAGAAAAGAGAGATTAAAGCGATATCCAAAGAGAAGAAAACTACTTCCGGTGGTTTAACCTCCGTTTTAAATAGTCTGGGAATGCTTTTCGGAACCATTAGTTTCTGGGTTATCATGTTTTATTTTGCAGCTCCAAGTTTCCCTGGCTGGGCCATTAAAAACTGGATTCCCACCCTGTTTTCCATGAGCCTGAATATTGATATGGCGCAGGCGGGTCCGCTTTCAACAATTACAATAGCTGCTTCATCGTTTATCGGTGTTATTTTCGGAGGCATTCTGGCCGATCGATGGATTCAACGAAACCTTCGCGGGCGGATTTATACCGGAGCAATTGGCTTGTCACTTACCATTCCTGCCCTGATATTTCTGGGTTTTGGTCAAACTTTGTTCACGGTTGTGGGTGGAGCTGTCTTCTTCGGAATTGGTTACGGAATGTTTGATGCGAACAACATGCCCATTCTTTGCCAGTTCGTTTCGCCCAAACACCGCGCTGCCGGTTACGGACTGATGAACATGACGGGCGTTTTTGCCGGTGCATTCATTACCGATTTGTTGGGAAAATCAACCGATTCAGGTAATCTCGGGCGCGATCTGGCGATGTTGGCAATTCCTGTCGCACTGGCTGTTGCACTTTTGCTTACCACCCTGAAACCAAAATTTGCGGATAAAACGGTTGATTAATCATATATGAGGCTTATCTTTGGGATGCATTAAAATTCTAAAAAAATGATACCACATCTAAACCTGAGCTACCTTCTTTTCTTTTTGCTGCTATTGGGTTCTTTCGAATCTTTTGGTCAGGAAAATAAATTCGGAACCTATTACAATCAGCGCCTTAGTCTGTTCGAGAAAATGCCTGATACCAAAGGTGAAATCATCTTTCTAGGCAACAGCATTACCGATGGGGGAGAGTGGTGCGAATTATTGGGAAATCCCAAAGCTAAAAATCGTGGAATCAGCGGCGACACAACCGATGGCGTATTGTTCAGGCTAAATGAAGTTACCCGTTCAAAACCCGCCAAAGTATTTTTACTGATTGGTATTAATGATCTTTCCAGAGGAATCATTAAAGATTCAGTATTTTCAAACATCTGTGCAATAGCCAAAAAAATCAGGAAGGATTCGCCTAAAACCCAGGTTTATGTACAAAGTATATTGCCTGTGAACGAATCGTTTGGCCTGTTTAAAAACCACACCAATAAAACTGCCGATGTTCTTTGGGTTAACGCACAACTGAAAACGTGGTGCGAAAAAGAGCAGGTTCAATATGTCGATTTATACAGTCGGTTTAAGAATCCTGAAAGCGAACTACTGAATCCACAGCTGACCAACGATGGCCTTCACCTGAAAGGGGATGGTTATCTGCTTTGGGCAGAAACGATTAAATCTTATCTGAAATGAAAACACTAAACCAACTATAAAATCACTAAAAATGAGTTCAAACAGAAGGGATTTTCTCCGCAACTCCATACTGGGAACCGGAATGCTGGCAACAGGATTGGCCAGTCAGGCAGCTTCGTTAACCAATGAAACAAGTGCTGAAGGAAAAAGAAAAAGTTCGAAACAGCAGTTTAATATGTGTGGCTACGCAGCGCCAAAGTTAGATAAAGTCAGAGTTGGTTTTGTGGGTATTGGCGACCGTGGATCCGGCGCCGTAGAGCGAATGACATTTATCGAGGGTGTTGAGATTACTGCTCTTTGCGATATTCGCCAGGGAGCTGTTGACGGAGCACAGGAAATACTCGCCAAAGCAGGACTTCCAAAAGCAAAAGAATTTGTTGCCGGCGACCTCGGGTTCAAACAATTGTGCGACAGCAACCTTGTTGACCTTGTTTATATTGCCACTCCCTGGGAATGGCACGTTCCGGTTGCAGTTGCAGCAATGGAAGGCGATAAACATACCGCTGTTGAAGTCTCTACAGCAAAAACGATGGACGAATGCTGGCAAATCGTTGAAGTCTCGGAACGCACCCGCAAACATTGTGTCATCCTGGAAAACTGCTGCTATGATTTCTTCGAATTACTTACCCTGAATATGGTTCGGCAAGGTGCTTTTGGCGACCTGATCCATGGCGAAGGTGCTTACATTCATGACCTGGATTATTGGCATTTCAATAAGCCACAGGATGAAAAAATGTCGGACGGAGCCTATACTAAAATGTGGCGTATTCACGAAAATAAACGCAAAGCCAATGTGTATCCAACTCATGGGTTAGGTCCGATTTGCCAGGCGATGAATATCAACCGGGGCGACAAAATGGATTACCTGACCGCAATGATGTCGGCTGATTTTACCTTGAAAAATAGAATTGCAGAGAAAGCAAAGGAGGATCCGTTCTTTCAGCAGTTTGTTGGTTGGGATATGCGTGGAAATATGGATATCCAACTGATAAAGACCAATAAAGGACGTACGATAATGATTCAGCACGATATTAGTTCACCGCGCCCGTATTCCAGAATTCACATGTTAAGTGGCACAAAATGCTTTGCCCAGAAGTGGCCACTCCAGCACATCGCATTTGGCCATAAAACTGCTGACGAAGCAAAAATGAAAGAGTTGGAAGAAAAATATACTCCTGAAATTGTACGTCGCATGGGTGAAATGGCCAAAAAAGTTGGCGGACATGGTGGTATGGATTTTATGATGGACTGGCGCTTAATTGATTGCCTGCGCAATGGCTTACCAATGGATATGGACGTTTACGATGCTGCTGCCTGGAGCTGTATTACTCCTTTGAGCGAATGGTCGATTGCCAACGGATCAAAACCCATTGAAATTCCTGACTTTACACGCGGAGCATGGAAAACCAACCAACCACTTGAGTTGACGCTGAAAGGCGGCGGAACAACCGGTGTTAAAGACCTGAAAAAAGGTGGCGATAAGCAATTGGGAATTTAAGTAATGAATGCGGCTTCACGCTCGTTTCGTTCGATGGAATATCCGAATTGAGAGATTTGGTTGAGCTTTCAAAGAAATATGGAGTGGTTAGGCGGAATTTCCGACTAACCACTTTTTTTCCAATTCACCTCCAGCAATTAATTACTTTTCAAGCTTTTTTAATTGAATATCAAAATCTGATTCGAT
>DAITNH010000132.1:0-13275 GCA_036834745.1 Prolixibacteraceae bacterium | reverse complement strand
CGCCATTCCATTTACCAGCGCCATTCCATTTTCAATGGTGATTATTGCATTTTCAAGGAAAATGATTCCGTTTACCAATGCCATTCCGTTTTCCTGGGTTTCGTCGTTTACCAATGCCATTCCATTTTCAAATGTAATATCGCCGTTTACCAAAGCCATTCCATTTTCATCGGTAACGACAGAATTTACCAGCGCCATTCCATTGGTAATGGTAATGGTTCCGTTTACCAGTGCCATTCCATTAACCAGCGCCATTCCGTTCTCGATGGTAAAAATGGCATTTTTGTAAATGATGGTTCCATTCGTTACAGGCAAGTAGTTTTCCTGACCTCCGAAGTTTACAAGCGCCATTCCATTGACAAAGGTAATCGTGCCATTTACGATTGGCTTTCCATTCACAATTGGCAACCCGTTCACCAACGCCATCCCGTTTACAAAGTAAATTCCTTGCGGGTCAATTGTAACACCCTCGACAGCCGTTATGTCACCGTTCACCAATGCCATTCCGTTGTACACATCGATGGTTGCATTCACCAGCGCCATTCCATTTACCAGCGCCATTCCATTTTCTATAATAAAAATGGCATTTGACACCACAATCATTCCGTTTTCAATTGGGTCGGTTTCATCATTCAAATAAAGCTGTCCATCTATAGTGGTAATTGTTGCATTTTCCAGTTTTTCGCCATTTACCAGGGCCATACCATTTACGAGGGCCATACCGTTTACGAGAGCCATCCCGTTTGTAAATGCAATTTCTTCGGCTATATTGGCAGTATGCTCGCCGATGATGTTTATCGGAATAGAATCATCAATCAAATCAGTGAATACTCCAAAATCATAACCAAATTCAATATCCGAACCTGTTAGGTTATCTCCATAAAGCGCATATATGTTTTTGGGAGTAATAACAACAGGCAATTTTTCAACCGTATATGTTCCGTTTCTAAACTTAACGTCCAGTTTGTCCTGAATTTCCTGGTCGGCTACATAATCCGGGCTATTGGGTTTTAAAGTTCCAAATCCTTCAATAAAGGGTTCGATAACATAATCACCGGCATTGCTGAGGTTATTTATCCCGCAAATAAAACTTATATTATTCAGTCTTTCATATGCAGCCTGCGAAATACCTAATTCTTCTGAATCAGGTAACTCATCTGCATTCAATGTAATATGTGCATCCAGAATGTTTGCATCATAAAATTTACCGTATTTTTTTGAAAAACTATTGGCTGTTATGTATATGACTTGTTTATTTTCATCAAATATTTTTATACTATTGGATATTCCACCGTCTTGGTTATTATCGACATCTACCACTCTGGAAAGATTTTGTACCTGAATAGATGGATTTCCGTCAAATGCCGGCAAAATTACCTCAAGCGTAGAATGATTAATAAATTTGACCCTGCTGCCAGGGAGTGGGAGATCATTATCATTAAAAAGCACTCTTGAACCTTTAATAAAGAAATCACCTTTCAATGTAACTTTTAATCCTTCCGTGGTACCAGATCCCAGCTCTAACGAATAAAGTTCCGGTTTTGGATTTGCAATAGTCAGCAACGCACTGTCAGCCTGGATAAATCCATACCCCGATACATAATCAAACTTATCTCTCTAACCAATATCATGCATATCGAGAGCGGTAGACTGCAATAGATCCCGAATAGATTCCGGATCGGTAGAAAGAGCTGCGTCCGGATATGTATAAGCAGCATCCATTATCAGGGCCGCAACTGCCGCAGCATGTGGCGCTGAAGCAGATGTTCCGTGGAACTGAAAAATACCATCACCATCGTCGTCAAAATTGCTCATTTTAACGGTTGTTTCCACTCCGTTGGGAGCCACGAAATCGGGTTTTTTTCTGTCATCTTCTCCAATAATCAATCCTCCAACAGAAGAGAATGAGGCTATGGAAAGAGGTTTTCCATAAAAGGGTGTATTACTATAAAGAACCGATCCAACGGTCATTGCGCCGGCAGCATTGGCCTGGCCCATAATAGTTGATGAACCAAAACTTTGGGGGTAATCATTCACCTGAAATGTATTAAAGCCCCTGAAAACAATATACTTGAATCTTGGGTAAGCTACACCACCGTTACTGGTAATCATGATATTGGTATTGGCTCCCCCTTGAGAAACGGTAAAATTCAAAACTTCAATTGGTTGCTCATAAGTGTTATCATGATTGTAACCCAGAAGATTGTCGCCATTTTCATCCGTTAAAAAAATATCGAAGTCATAATCGGCATTATTCCAGTCTTCCTCTTCCCACTGCAACACTATGGTGTAGGTTCCTTCTCCAAGGTGAATACTTTGGAATATATCCCCACCACCAAAGTCATGAGCTGTTCCCTGTAAACCAAAAGGAGCAGTATTCCCTGAATTAAAGGAACTTTCATAAGATGCATCGGCGAAGTTTCCGGCAGAGGTAAAGTAAGCAACACCATTTTCATTGGCGGCATCAACAGCATCAGCCAACTGTCCGTCCTGGAAAAAAGGTTCTATATAATAGGTAATATCATCCACAATAATGTTGCAACCAATAATGTCCATTTCATTTATTCCCAGGGCAAAATCGGCAGCCCCCAACGAGCCGGTTCTGAAAACCAGTTCTGCAGCCGGGGCAATATCGTGCACAATCTGTAACATGGCACGTCCTTCGTCTGACATGGTTCCGAAACCGATCGGGTATTCTTTCATTACATCTACGTTAGTTTCATATCCATGAATATTTCCTGAGCCGGGAAGATCATCGTTTATGACATCGGTTGCAGCACCTCCCTGTGTATTGTAACTGTTGGAGAAAACGCCTATTTTTATTCCGGAGCCATCCAGTTGTTTATATCCACCCCGCACAAAATCGGAGTACATGGCATAATCGCCGGTATTGATTCCAAGGCCGCTATTATTATGGATAGGTGCGTACAGCGGGCGGGCGTAATTTCCTACCTGTAAACTATTTAAAAATTCGTTTAACTCGATTAGTTTATCAATCGGAAACATGCCGGTTATTAAATTGGCATACTCATTTCCATCCACGTTTAAAAATCCATTATCAATAAGAAATTGCAGTAAACTATTGATCTCACCATTTGTAAAAATCTCTATCATTACCATCTTACCATCTTCTGTAATCTGGTATATCTCATTTAATTCAGTGCTTTTACCATTGTTGCTAATTCCTCCGGAGCTTAATTTATTCAGGGCAGGCAATTCAGCTCCAATCCTTGTATCGATTAGTTTACCGCCTTCAGGAGCCGGCAGGTTGGTTTTTATATTTATATTTTTCCCACAATGCGCTGAGTTAATGCTGGAAGTAACTTCCTTTGTTTTCCCGTTACCCTGAATAAGTGTCCAGATAATTTTTTTACCAGTGCTAACGGTTTTCCTAAACACTCTGTATTGTCTACCGGGTAAAAAACTGTTCAATCCATTTTCATCAATATTGCCATCGTCTGATGTAATTTTACTCCGGTATTCGGGAATGGTAATCTCCCCCGGATTATTGTTGTCATAACCAAAATTGGCGGTGTAAGTACCATCACCATTGTCCTCAATACATTCAAGGATGGGAATGATATCATTTTCTTTAATTTTTTGGCTGAACGCCAAGGTAGGAATAAGAAATAAAAAAACTGAAATTAAAAAATAGAAGAAACAAAGCTGAGTCATTGTTTTTTTCCTGATATTAGTAGCTTGTGGTTTCATAGTAATTGATTTTAACAGGTGATCTTTAAAAATTAAATAGTTTATTGTCTTATTTAAGATGCTTATTCTAAGAAAGTTACAAAAAATAAAAATGAAATACAAATATTCGATTTACAATTTATTTAGAATTGAACAAACCTGAACCTGATACTTACTTTTTTTGTCTCCAATTTCATTTTATTCTTTTGATTTAGGGGAATTCACTATTTCTATGCAGGTAATACAACTGTAAATACAGTTCCTTCCCCCTCTTTCGTTTCCACCTTTATTTCCCCACCATGCGCTTTCACAATATCATAAGCCAGTGAAAGCCCCAAGCCAGTTCCCTGCCCAGTGGGTTTGGTGGTGAAGAAGGGTTGGAAGATTTTATCGAATAATCCGCCTGTAATAATTATTCCATTTCGATTGTTAAATATTTTAGTGATGATTTGATTCTTGTTTTATTATTCTGTTTACGACAAAATCTTTAATCATGTTCGATTACAATTCTGGAATTACAACTTTCTTCAGGCAAAAATTACATGTGGCTCCAGGGATTGAACGGTTGCTTTTTTTAAGACGTTTTTTAATATGAATTTCGTGGAAAAACTAACCCTTATAATTCTCGCATTGTAATTACAATTTGAAATCCAATCCAATTTCTGTGGAATATCATCAGTAGTGAGAAATCGGGAATTGCTAAGACATTGTTCTCTAAAGTTAAATGCCATTTCATATTGTATCTGACAATGGAAATAATCTCAAAAGCTGTTATAATCAGGTTATTTATAGGTTATCTGCTGCAATGGTATTTTGATCGGGTAGGGTAGAAGCACTTACCTGATTGCCCGGCGGAATGTTAAAGATCAATCCGAACATCAAAATCATTAAGGAAAGAAATTTTTTCAAAAAAAACTAATGAATTAGTTGTATAACTAAAATATTAGTTATAAGTTTATACCGGATATTCAATCAACTATGAAACGGTTAGTTGGCGTTGATCAGCCAGTTTGCCGAATCAAGTTGAACGTCGTTGATCTTTTTTTTTGTCTTTTATAACTAAAAAATTAGTTGACGAACTAATTACTTAGTTTTTGGCAAGATCTTTGATGGGAAAAATTTAATTAAAACCGTTTTATCATGAAGGAACTGACCAAAGCAGAAGAACAGATTATGCAGGAATTGTGGATCCTGGAAAAAGCTTTTGTAAAGGAAATTGTTGAAAAACTTCCGGAGCCAAAACCTGCATACAACACGGTTTCTACCATTGTCCGGATTCTGGAAAAGAAAGGATTTGTCGACCATTGCGCGTATGGAAAAACACATCAGTACTTTCCGATTGTCAGCAAGCCGGAATACACGAAATCGTATTTCAAAAATTTTCTGAATGGTTATTTCAGCAATTCGTTCCAGGAAATGGTTTCGTTTTTTGCCAAAGAAGACAAAATGAGCCTCTCAGAACTTGAAGAATTGATCAAGGAAGTAGGAAAAGATTTGGAACCTGAAAATCCATCACCCAATGACTAGTTTTGTAAATTACCTGCTGGAATCGGGAATAAGTCTGAGCCTTTTTGCGCTCGTTTATTTCCTGTTTTTACGGAGAGAAACTTTTTTCAGTGTAAACCGCTGGTTTCTGCTGGTTTCAATCGGTTTCTCGGCATTTTTGCCACTATTGCACATTCCGTTTTATACGCCACAGGCAACCATGTTGCAGGAAGTTACGGTAACTCCGTATGTCAATTTGCTTAGTTCGGTAACCATTTACGGAACAGCATTGTCGCATGGCGCCGAACAATTTGTGTTGAATTACAGCTTGTTGGGATATGCATATTTATTGGGAGTGGTGTTTTTCTCCGGAATACTTTTTCTTCGGATTTACCAGATTATCCGGTTAATTGCGCAAAACCGGGTTATTACTGACGGTCGAATTAAACTTGTTTTTCTTGATCGGGAGTTGAGTCCGTTTTCTTTTCTGAATTACATTTTCGTGAGTAAAAACCTGCAAAATACCAAAGGCTGGGAAAAGATGCTCGAGCACGAAAAACAGCACATTCGTCAGGGACACACATTTGATGTGCTCGTTCTTGAATTTGTTGCTGTATTTCAGTGGTTTAATCCTTTCTTTTGGATGTTCAGGCGGGCGTTGCGCGAAAATCATGAATTTTTGGCCGATCAGGCCGTTATCTCGCACGGAACTGCACCTTCGTGGTACAAGCAGATCCTACTCAATCAGTATGTTGGCGAACAAGTTGTGATTGCCAACAACTTCAATTATTCGTTAATTAAAAACCGTATCCAAATGATTTCAAAAATAAAATCAAGAAAAATGGCCAACGTAAAATTCCTTGTAGGATTTGTGTTGGCAGTTAGTTTAATTGCTGCATTTGCCTGTGAGCAAAAGGAATCGGTAAAAACCGAACTGGCAGCAAGTGGAAAATCGGTGACCCTTGTTGCCGATGGGCATTCACTCCAAATCTCCGGTGATTCTGCAGGAATAGAAAAACTAAAAAGCATTATTGCCGAGTCTGGCGACTATGAGTTGAATGTTGATGCCGCTACTGGCGAAATGAAACTGACCGGCAAAAACAACAAGGTTGGAGAAATCGTAGCTGTTGCCTTAGGTAGAGAAGAAAAAGTAGCCCAGGAAGAAGTGTTTTTTATTGTGGAGGAAATGCCCGATTTCCCTGGCGGACAGCTTGCCCTACGCAATTTTATCGCACAAACCATTAAATATCCAGTTACAGCACAAGAAAATGGTATTCAGGGGAAAGTGTTTGTAAATTTTGTAGTTGGTAAAGATGGTTCGGTTAAAAATGCAAAAATTTTCAGAAGTGTCGACCCATCGCTTGATAAGGAAGCCTTGCGCGTTATAAACAGCCTGCCGAAATGGAAGCCCGGAAAACAAAAAGGGAAAGAGGTTGCCGTTTCGTATACCGTTCCGATCAATTTTGTTTTGCAGTAAAATTTTCTGTTCATTCTGACAGGATTTTAAATCCTGACAGGGTGAATGGGTAATGCGATTTTTAATCGCATTCTGTTCGGAAGTTAAATGCAACTACCCGAGCTATAAACAATGATAATCAACTTTAAAACGGAAGTAACCCCGACTGTCGGGGCCGCACCCAAAAATCAAACCGCCATGATTCAGAAAACAATCATCCTCGTTCTGCTCATTTTACCTTTTAATTTGTTTGCCCAATCAATTGATGAGCTTATCCTGAACAAGAAGTACGACAAAGCTTTGGATCAGATTTCAGCCAAAATTCAGGAAAAACCTGAAGCTGAATTGTATTTCAAACAGGCTGTAATTTACAAAGAACAGTCGAACCCGCTTTTGGCCTGTAAATCGTTGGAACGGGCGATGTTTTATGATCCGCAAAACAGCTTGTACATGGCAGAACTGGGTGAAAATTATTCGAGTCTGGGGAATATTTACCAAACTGTTGATTGTTATCGCCGGGCTGTGGAGCTGTCTCCGAAAGATTTAAACCTGAAAGGAAAACTGGGGCGGGCTTACATTAGCATCGACGATTTTCAGAAAGCATATCAAACCTTCGAGGCCATTCACAATGTCGATTCAGCGAACATGTATTTCAATAAACAATTTGCCTTTTCTGCTTTTCGTACAGGAAAACCCGAACTTGCCATCCGCTTGTATGAGCAGGTTTTGGCCGAGAATCCGGGTGATTTTAGTTCGCACTTAAACCTGATTGCCATTTACAAACGCAAAAAAGATGTTGAAAAGGTCGTTGCAACTGGTGCGAGAGCGTTGGCTGTTTTTCCACAAAATCCAACTATTTTGTTACGACAGGCTGATGCTTTATTTGAACTGAAGGATTATGAAAAAGCAATATTTCCGTATGAAAAATACCTGGCTGAAAATGATTCGACTTTTGATGTGCTAAAAAACTACGGAATCTGTGTTTATTTCAACAAAAATAATGAGAAAGCTATTCAGTTGCTGGACAAATGTATGCGGTTGTCGCCAAATGACCAGTACGTGTATTTCTATTTAGGTTTGGCATATAAAAGTCTTTCAAAATATGAAAGTAGCATTGAATGTCTGCTTGCCGCCATTGAATGTTCGCAGCCGGTATATTTAACAGAAATGTATCATCATCTGGGGCAGGTTTACGGTAACAGCCGTGAATTCGAAAAGTCGATTGAAGCTTTGCAAAAAGCCTATGAATGCAACAATGAGCGGGTTGAAATTCTGTTCGAGATAGCCACGACCTACGAAGAATTCAGTTTCAACAAAACGCTGGCTTTGAATTATTATTCAAGCTACCTGAAAACTGCCGGGGAGAAGGCAAAGAACGCCGATTATGCCCTGGAACGGATGAAAAAAATAAAGGAAGAATTGTTTATCGGGAATAAATAAGAGTGTTAAACAGGTTGCCGTCGAAGTGTTCCAAAGTCTAATTTATCAGCAAAATGTAGTAAACGAATGGCGTTTGCATCCTGATTTTTTGTTTTTCTGCCTGAAAAACGTTCGTTGATTGATTTGTAATAATGGGCCTTAATAATTGAAATAGATTTACTTCAGCTATTAAAAACAATTATTTAAAATCAAAAAATCATGAAAACAAAACTTGCAATTTTAACATTTGGTTTGCTGCTGGTAAGTTTATTCGCAGTTGCAAAAGAAAGAGGAACAACCGTCGTTAGCGGACAGTCATTGACCGAATTAGGTCAGTACACCGTCAGTCTTTCACCCGAAGCCATCACCATTGGCAATGAAGTTCTGAATACTTATCAATTGGTTTATTCTGAGTCGGATTCTCCTGTTTTGATTGGAGTAAAGAAGACAAAGAAATGTATGAATTTTATTGTCAGGACTGAGGATTTTGAAATTGAATACATTTGTAACAAGCATGTATTTGGTGTTAAAAAGGTGAATGAAGAATATCGTGAAGTTGATCTTGCCACTGTAAATGCAATGTTGGATAATTCGCAGTATTATACACAAAGGGTGATTTCTCAAACTCCAAAAAATGAGGAAGAATTATTGGGTTTAATTGCCTGTTATTTTCCATTGCTGATAAAAGAACAATTCAGGGCACAAATCTGAAATTTCATTTTAATCTTAATTTCTGAAGTTTCCTGATCTGATGGTCAGGAAACTTTTTTTGTTTGCCTCTTTTCGAATGAAATCATTTATTAAAATGTGATTTCAAGTCTTTTGTCTGCGAATTACAACAAACTCCGTCTCAACGATGCATTACGCCGGGCGAATGGTTATTAATTATCCAATCAGTCAATTAACTGATCTCCTTATGTTGTTTGCAGCTTGTTGCCTAAGCTGATTGTATCTTTTGCTATTTTTATTTGAGGTTAAATGACAGAAAAAAAAATAGGCAGGGAAAGCTGTACGATTAATAAATTCGAATGAAAAATGAATAAATTTTTGTTTGATAATGCCTTGAAATTCAGGATAAGCAGGCACATTGTTTTTTTTACCATTGTGGTGCTTGTTTTTACGCTTGTTCTTTACAGCAGGAACAGCGACCGGAATTTTTTATATCAACTGAACCTCACTTTCATCAATGCGCTTATTTTTCTTGGATACGGATATCTCACCATTTTCATTCTAATTCCATTCCTCGTACTTCGAAGAAAATATGTGTTGTTCGCAGTCTCATTTCTTGCGCTTGGATTGGTGTTGTCGGCGATTAAGCTGAGTATTTCGGACTATATTTTTTATTCAGCCATTTCTCCTGAATTTATTGGTTCCAAAGGAATGCTCAGTGCCCGGTTTATCCTGATCAATACGAAGGACATGTCGTTTATAGTTGCATTGTTTGTGATTGCGAAATTTAGCAAAGACTGGCTGATAGCCGAAAAACAACACAAAATATTGCGAAAAAAATATGCCGAACTGAACCTTAAATTATTGCAAAATCATTTTGAACCACATTTTCTGTTCAATACCCTCAATAATTTATATGCATTGTCGCTCCGTAATTTTGACGAAACATTGGATTTGATTTGCAGACTTAAACGTGTGCTGCATTTTGCAATTGTGGATGCCCAACAAGAAAAAGTTCTTCTGAACAATGAAATAGCCATGATTCAGGATTATATCCGGATAGAGTTATTGCGTTATGGTTCACGGCTAAATATGATTAATAATGTAAAAGGTGAAATCAGTCAACAGGTAATTGCCCCATTCGTGTTGTTCACCCTGGTTGAGAATTGCTTTAAACATGGAAGCAGCACTGACGCCGGTAATCCGTGGATTGAACTTAGTTTGAATTGTAAAAAAAACAGGCTTTCCGTTGAGACAAAAAACAGTATGCCAAAGAAAATTCAATTGGTTCATGCAACAGAAAATCAGGGTCTTGTAAAATTAAGGCAACGTCTGGATTTAATTTACCCAAAGAAATACAGTTTGGTTGTACAGCAAAAAGAACAGGAATTTACAGTTAAACTTGATTTGGATCTTAGCTAAATTGAAATGTCTGAATTTTTGATACATATCGATAAAAAACGGGTGACACAACACACCATTTTCTGGATGTGCTGGATTTTTGGTTTTACCTTCATTCAAAGTTTTGGCTTTGGAATGCATGATTATATGGCCTGGTTAGTTTATTATCTGGTTACACTTCCTTTATTCATGGCTCATACTTACCTTATTGCATACTGGCTTGTTCCGGCATATTTTTTCAGACCTCGTTATGAATTATTTGGGTTGTGGATCATTGTATTGCTTATTATTGCTTCAGTCTTTGAGATGGTTATCAGCAACGAAGTGGTATGGGCGCTGGTAAAACCTGAGAATAAGCAACCGGGTAATTATTTAGGCTGGCAGAATATCCTGATCAACGGTTTGGGAAACGAATACGTTATCATTGTTTTTCTTTCGGTAAAGGTGGTTCGTTTCTGGAATTCGAAGATGGGCGAGAAGACTGATTTACTGAACAGGAAATTGTCAACAGAGATTGAACTGCTTAAAATTCAGTCGTATCCTCGATTTCTTCTGAACGTGGCAGACAAACTTGAGGATCTGGCAAAGAATCATTCATCACAAACCCCGGAGATGATCATTCGTTTATCGAATTTGATGAACAGCATGATTTCAGATGACAGATCGGATAAGATTTTGCTTCAGAAGGAAGTTGATTTAATCAAAGGTTACATCGACATTCAACTGATGAGTTTACCGGCTGATTATGATGTTAATTTTCAGATTTCCGGTGAATTGAATGGTATCCGGATTCCTCCGTTTCTTTTCTTCCAATTGGTTGAGGAAGGGTTTATGATTCTGGATGAATCTGAAAAAAAAACAGATTATTCTATGCTTATCAGAACAGAGCCTCAACATCTTCTATTTTCGATGACTATTTGGAACGATGGTTTGCTCAGCAAACAGTTTAATACCGTGGTTATTGAAAACTGCCTGAAATACCTTGACTATTTTTATCCTGGAAATCACAAGGTTATGTCGAATTTTGAGATTAACTTTGTGGAAGTGTCCATCGAAATCAATATCTAGCCATGGCATTAAAAACTATCTATCAATTCCTAAAAAAACGCCCGGTGATTCACCTTGTGTTTTGGACATTCTTTGTGCTGATCGGATCATTCATATTTAGTTACCAGCAAAATTTTCCATATTCTTTTTACCTTCTGAATTTTCTGGTTCATTTGCCGGTATTTGTGTTTTTTACTTATGGTGTAGTTTATTTTCTTGTACCTGCTTTTCTTATGAACGGCAAGTACTGGCAATTTTTCCTGGCACTTGCCTTTGCGGCTTGTGCAGCAGCTTGTTTAAGGATTTTAACCGGCAGATACGTTTATTATGCATTGTTTATCCCGGAGGTTTTACATCCTACAGAATGGTTAAATGCAGATATATTTTTTCGGAACCTGATCTGGATTTTGGGTCCTGCTATTCTGTTTGCAATGTTTAAGTATTACAAAAACTGGTTGAATTTCAGAAACCTTGCCAATGAAGCCGAACGAAAACATCTGGCTTCCGAATTACAGGTACTGAAAGCTCAGTTAAATCCTCATTTTCTGTTCAATACATTCAATAATTTATACGTTTTGGCACTCCAAAAAAGCGATAAAACACCAATTGTTATTTCCAAAATGGCTGACCTTTTTCATTATATTTTATACGAGTGCAATGCCATTGAAGTGCCTGTTAAAAAAGAGATTAAGCTTATTGAAGATTACATTCAGCTAGAAGAATTGCGTTATTCCGACCGGCTTTCGTTCACCTTTAAAAAGGATGTTGATAATCCGGATTGTCTGATTCCCCCGATGCTGCTCTATACATTTATCGAAAATTGCTTTAAACACGGCAGCAGCCCCGATCCTGAATCACCCTGGATCAAACTTCTGATCAGGGTGCGCAACAATATTTTTGAGTTCGAGGCTTCCAACAGCATTCCGAAATCAAAGTGTTTCGATAATGAAATTGAAGAAGGCGTTGGACTTACAAACATCAAAAGGCGACTTGAACTGATCTATCCCAAAAATCATGAATTAGAGATTCGGAAAGAAAATTGTGTGTTTTTCGTTCGTCTGGTAATCAAGAAAGACTGTACTCAAACTCCTGAAATAAATGCGTAAGATTCTCTTTACCATAGGATTGTTTTTTGCGCTTTCTGCCTGCATGAATGAAAAACAACAGGCCGAAAAAATTCTGCAGCATTACATCGATCGGAAGGTTGAAATGATCAGGTATTATTCGATGGAAAGCGCGTTTGCATTGTGGAATGCCACTGTTTCGGGCAACGAGAAAGATTACCAGAAATTAATGGATATCGATCTCGAATTCAATAAAACGAATCAAAAAGATTCCAATTTTTTTAATCCCGACAGGTTTTCGTCAATCACCCAAAATGTATTTACCAATGAGGAGGATTTTCAGCTTCTCAGAAAATTAAAATATTCCGGATTGATTACCGACACCTTGCTGGTTCGCCAGTTGAATGTTCTTTATCAGGCATTTATGGGGCCACAAATAGAACCCGAAAGATATAAGCAGCTCATATCAAATGAAATGAAATTGTGGCAGGTATTTTCAGTACTGAAAATTGAAATTGATGGTAAAAAATATGGAGTCAATAAAATTGATTCCATTCAGAAACATACCAATGATGAATCTGTACGGAAGCGTATTTTTGAGGCTTACCAGCAGCAAGGCAGGATTTTAGCGCCTGATATTATCCGGATGGTAAAGGATAGAAATGAATTTGCCGCTAATTTTGGGTATCCCGATTACTACACCCTTTCGCTCGAATCAAAAGATCAGACTCCGCAAAAGATTAAACTGATGATTGATGAAATTGAAATGAATACCAGAGATCAGTTCTTTGAAGCAAAACAGGTAATTGATAAGTTACTGGCAGATCGTTTCAAAATTCCGGTCAGCGAATTAAAGCCCTGGCATTACAACAATGATCGAACCGGTTACCTGCCTGAAAGATTTACTGCAAAAATGGATTCTCTTTTTGTGGATATTGATCCGATTCAGAAAACTGCTAAGTTTTTTGAAGGAATTGGCCTGCCCATTAAGGATGTGATTGATAACAGCGATTTGGAATACCGTCCGGAAAAGTCATCCTTAAC
>DAITNH010000131.1:0-13297 GCA_036834745.1 Prolixibacteraceae bacterium | reverse complement strand
ACTCGCGACCCCGACCTTGGCAAGGTCGTGCTCTACCAACTGAGCTATTCTCGCAATAATTTGATGAACCAGATTTTTTAAAAGTACCCGGAGCGGGACTTGAACCCGCACAACCAATGGTCACAAGATTTTAAGTCTTGCGTGTCTACCGATTCCACCATCCGGGCCTCCTTAAAAAGAGCGAGAAACGAGACTCGAACTCGCGACCCCGACCTTGGCAAGGTCGTGCTCTACCAACTGAGCTATTCTCGCAAAATTTGCCGTTCCGGATTTTCATCCGTAATAGCGATGCCTTTTTCAATATTATCCTGCAATCTGGTGGAAATCGCAGTATTTTTCTGGTTTGAACGTACTGTTTAGTGCTTTCTAAAACAGCGTTGCAAATATATACCTATTTTTTCTTTCTCCAAAAAAGGATTAAAACTTTACCTGTTTTCGGTGTATTATTTTTTGAAAGGTCGATCCAGCCCGGTAATCTTCTTGATATCGTTCAGTTTATTCAGTGCTTCGAGCGGCGTAAGCTGGTTGATGTCCAGATTCTTAATCTCGTCGCGTATTTGTTTCAACACCGGATCGTCGAGCTGGAAAAAACTCATCTGAAAGCCTTCCCGCTTCTCTGCCATACCCGCCAATGGCTTCGATAATCCCTCTTTTCGGTGCGTATCTTCCAGTTGAAGCAGAATTTCGTCGGCACGGTGAACCACCGAAGGCGGCATTCCGGCCATTCTTGCCACATGAATCCCGAAACTGTGGTTACTTCCACCCGGCATCAACTTCCGGAGAAAAATCACTTTGTTGCCCACTTCTTTTACGGTTACATTGAAGTTTTTCACCCTGCCAAACGACTTTTCCATCTCGTTCAGTTCGTGATAATGGGTGGCAAACATGGTTTTAGCCTTTGCTTTCGGATGTTCGTGAATGTATTCAACGATCGACCATGCAATCGAGATGCCGTCGTAGGTGGATGTTCCGCGTCCAAGCTCGTCGAGTAAAATCAGGCTGCGATCCGAAAGATTGTTCAGAATGCTGGCGGCTTCGTTCATTTCGACCATAAAAGTGGATTCGCCCAGCGAAATATTGTCGGACGCCCCTACCCTCGTGAATATTTTATCGACATAACCAATCTGTGCCGCTTCAGCCGGAACAAAACTCCCGATCTGCGCCATCAGCACAATCAGAGCTGTTTGCCGCAGCAAAGCCGACTTTCCTGCCATGTTGGGTCCGGTAATAATAATCACCTGCTGATCGTCCTGATTCAGTGTCACATTGTTCGAGATGTATGATTCGCCCATCGGTAGCTGGTGTTCGATCACCGGATGGCGGCCTCCTTTGATGATGATGTCTTTCGATTCGTTTATTTCAGGCCTGAAATACTTGTAATCAATGGCTGCGGTGGCAAACGACAGCAGACAATCCAACTGCCCGACAATCGCGGCATTCAATTGTATTGCCTGAATGTATTCAGCCAATGCAACCACCAGTTCATTGAACAGCCGAACCTCGATGGCCAGAATTTTTTCTTCGGCACCCAAAATTTTTGATTCGTATTCTTTCAGTTCTTCCGTGATGTATCGTTCGGCGCCAACCAGCGTCTGTTTGCGTATCCACTCCGGCGGAACTTTGTCTTTGTGTGTATTCCTGACTTCAATGTAATATCCGAATACGTTGTTGAACGCGATTTTTAGACTGGTGATACCGGTTCGTTCTGATTCGCGCTCCTGCATTTTTGCGAGGTAATCTTTTCCTGAAAAGGCCAGCATTCTTAATTCATCCAATTCAGGAGAAACTCCCGCAGCTATTACACTTCCCTTGTTGACCAAAGTTGGCGGATCGTGGTGAATTTCCTTTTCGATGCGCTGGCGAATAGATTCACAGGGATTCAGTTGTTCGGCAAACCGCTGCAAATTGGGGCTGTCGGATTGACTGCACATTTCTTTGATTGGCGCAATAGCCTGAAGTGCATGTTTTAATTGCACAACTTCGCGCGGGTTGATGCGAACAACAGCGACCTTCGAAATGATACGTTCCAAATCACCCACCTGACGAATGTGTTCTTCAAGGTTTTCCTTCAGAGATTCTTCTTTTACCAGATATTCCACCACATTGAGACGGTTGTTGATGGCTGCAATTTCTTTCAGCGGAAGGGCAATCCAGCGTTTCAGCAAACGGGCGCCCATCGGCGAAATGGTTTTATCGATCACCTGAACGAGCGTTTTTGCTCCTTCATTGATGGAGTTAAAAAGCTCCAGGTTGCGGATGGTAAAACGGTCGAGCCACACATATTTGTCTTCTTCGATACGCGACAAACTAACGATGTGCTTCGTCTGGTGATGCTGCGTCAGATCAAGGTAATGCAGAATCGCGCCGGAAGCGATGATCCCGTAATTCAATTCGTGCACCCCAAAACCTTTAAGCGATTTGGTTTCGAAATGCCGCATCAACCGGTCGTTGGCAGCTTCTTCAGTATAAACCCAGTCGTCCTGCGAAAAAGTATAGTATTTCCCCCCAAACAATGCAGTAAAATCGGCTCCTTTCCCTTTCTGAAACAGTACTTCTTTTGGCTGAAACGAACTTAACAGTTTGTCGATGTATTCGAACGAACCTTCAGCCGTCAGGAATTCGCCGGTCGAAATATCCAGAAACGCAATTCCTGCCAATTTTTTATCGAAATGAACGGATGCCAAAAAGTTATTTTCCCGGTGTTCCAGAATATTGTCGTTGTATGAAACTCCGGGAGTTACCAACTCTGTAATGCCACGTTTGACAATGTTTTTGGTCATCTTCGGATCTTCCAGCTGCTCGCAAATGGCAACCCTGGCACCAGAGCGAACCAGTTTTGGAAGATAAGTATCGAGTGCATGATAGGGAAACCCGGCAAGTTCAACAAAGCTGGCGGAACCATTTGCCCGACGCGTGAGTGTAATGCCCAGGATACCCGATGCACGAATGGCATCTTCGCCAAACGTTTCGTAGAAATCACCCACCCGGAACAATAAAATGGCATCAGGATGCACTGCCTTGACAGCATTGTATTGCTTCATCAAAGGAGTTTCAACATATTTTGAAGTAGTGCTCAATGTTCTGAATTTTTAAAGAAACACAAAGATAAGTTTTAAAGGCAGGTTTAAAAGGTTACTTTCTTTCCAGCATCAAATTCACTGCAACCCGAACAAGCAAAGTCAGAATAATAAAGTAAACCGCGGGATTGAACTGCTGACCAACAACAAAAGAAATCAATAGCAATGCTCCGGCAAACCAAAAATAGAACCGGGTTTTGGGTCTCCATTTTTTAAACTTCCACCCAAATGCAAAAAACAGATTCGCTGGAAATGCCCACAACAGGTTGAAATTTGGGCTCATAGCAGGATGCTCCGAATACAGTGTAAACCAGCCAATGATTAATCCGGCGAAGCCCGTCAGCCCAAACAACCAGTAATCGAGCCAGTCAGTTTTTGTTTTCCGGAGAAACCCACGAACTGAAATTCCGGTTACCAGAAGAAAAACCAAACCAAACACAATTGCAGGCCAGGGCAAATCAGCATTAAGCTTGGTATTCGGATATTCAACAAGCGTGCGGGTTTCAAGTACCAAAGGCTGTACTTTTCCGTCGATGGTTATTTCAGCTTTGCCGAACTGATCCTGCAGGTATTCAGGCAAAAACATTTGCCCGTATGATGAAGCCTTCTGTTCTGCCATTTTTCCAACCAACAGGTCAATACCCAGGTCAATCCAGCGAAATGAATGATGGAATTCCTTGATCAGGTCGCGGTAACTTTTGGTTGGATGATCCTCAGTGAAACGAACGGTTCCTCCGGCATTTCTTTCAATCATATCGCGCACGCGGGTGGCACAATTGTCCATGAAAAAGTTGTAGCGGTATTCGCGGTTTTCGGGTTTGGCATTCTCAATCAGCGCTTCAAACAATTTGGTTTTTCCTTCCGGCGAAAGATTTAGTACCTGTTCGTAAACACTGCGTTTATCTTCTTCATATTCAGGAATAAAACTGCTGAACTTCTGCCCAACCATCAGATAATCAGTTTGCCCTTTTGCAAAGCGGTAAATAAAATTGGGCGATTCGAAACTGAAAACTCCGTAATTGAAAACAGCATCAATCCCTGTTGACGGATCATTCACCCGGATGGCCGTGTGCCCGTACATCGAATAAACATCTGTTCCCGGATTACAGGTCAATATGCTGACAGTCGCCTCCGGACTCAGCGTTTGCGAATGAACTCTGGACTGAAAAATCAGGAATGAAAGGAATATCAGGAGAAAAAAACGCATTTGCATGATTGGAAATTTTGGTTCTAAAGATAACGGTTTTGCGCTTATCCTGAAGATCAAAAATCAGTAGGTCGACACAAACGCATCTAAATTATTTGTCAATCGGTTTTAAGAGGTAACGACAGATTAACTCAACAAAATTTCATTCTGCTTTTAAGTATAAATTCCCATATCGAGAACTTTTATTTTGATATTATTCTAATTACAAAAAATTCCATCCCTCTTTCGAAGAATGGAATCTCTTTAAAAAGTTTAGATATCTGCATCCCTCCAGTCAAAGCTTTCCCCCCATTGGTTGGTGAGCCTGTCGAACCAGGGGGAACGGGAAGGGGGCTAAATCTCCGCAAAATATTTGTAAAACAGCGGTATCGTCCGTATGCCATTGAAAAATTGTTCCAGTGGATAGTTTTCATTGGGCGAGTGGATGGCATCCGATTCCAACCCAAAACCCATCAGAATGGTTTTGACGCCCAGCACCTGCTCGAAGGTGGAAATAATCGGAATACTTCCGCCACTGCGAACCGGAACCGGCCGTTTGCCATACACATCCATGTAAGCTTTTTCGGCAGCCTGATAGGCCGGAACATCGATGGAGCATCCATAACCATATCCGCCATGCAGATAAGTCACATCAACTTTAACCGTTTTTGGGGCAATGCTTTCGAAATATTCTTTAAACAAAACCTCAATTTTTTTGTGGTCCTGATTAGGCACCAGCCTGCAGGATATTTTCGCGAAAGCTTTTGATGGCATCACTGTTTTGGCGCCTTCGCCCATGTAACCTCCCCAGATTCCGCAAACGTCGAAACTTGGACGAATACCGGTACGTTCGTTGGTGGAATAGCCAACTTCTCCTGAAACTTCTTCGACACCGATTGATTCCTTGTAGTTTTCAAGATTGAATGGAGCCTGAGCCAACAGTGCACGTTCTTCAGCCGAAACCTCTACCACATCGTCGTAAAATCCGGGAATGGTAATGCGTCCGTTTTCGTCGGTCATTTGGGCAATCATCTTGGCCAAAACGTTGATCGGGTTGGCAACCGCACCGCCAAACAATCCGGAATGCAAATCTTTATCGGGACCGGTAACTTCCACCTGCCAGTAAGAAAGTCCGCGCAGTCCGGTGGTGATCGACGGCATATCCGGAGCAATCATCGAAGTATCTGAAACCAGGATGATGTCTGCTTTCAGCAATTCTTTGTTCTGTTCGCACCATTTGCCCAGGTTGGGCGAGCCAATTTCCTCTTCGCCTTCAATCATGAATTTTACGTTGCAGGGAAGGGTGTTTGTTTTTACCATCAGCTCAAAAGCTTTGGCGTGCATAAAACTCTGGCCTTTGTCGTCGTTGGCGCCACGGGCCCAGATTTTCCCGTCACGAATTTCAGGCTCAAAAGGAGGGCTTGTCCACAAGTTAAGTGGATCAACCGGCATCACGTCCATGTGGGCGTAAATGAGAACTGTTGGTTTGGACGGATCGATAATCTTTTCGCCGTAGGTTACCGGATTTCCATCCGATTCATAAACTTCGGCGCGATCGGCACCGGCATCCAGTAAAGTTTGTTTCCAGTATTCAGCCGCCCGGTACATTTCAGGTTTATTGGCTGCCAATGAGCTGATTGACGGAATACGGATCAGTCCAAACAGTTCTTCCATAAATCGGTCTTTGTTTTCTTCAATGTATTTTCCAATGTGTTCCATGGATATAAAATTTGTTATCGTTGTTGTATTTGTTGTCAATGTTGGTAAAAGTAGGTATTCAGATTTGCCTGATATATGAAATTTTTCAGATTTACGGATTTCAGTACTGAATTACTTAATGATTGAAATCGTAAATAGTAAATCGTAAAATCGTAAATCTTAAACAGTCTCTCTCACAAATTGTTGCTGGTACTCGCCCGGCGTGTAACCAGTTTGCCGTTTAAACATTCGGTTGAAATTGGAAAGATTATTGAATCCGCACTCGAAACATATCTGAGAAATAGACAAATGATGTTCGATAAGCAGTTTACAGGCATAGCCAATGCGCATCTCATTCACAAAAAAGATAAAACCTTTCCCTGTTTTCTCTTTGAAATAGCGGCAAAATGCAACGGTTGACATTCCAATCCGTGCGGAAATTTCATCCTGCGTAATTTTTCGCTGATAGTTTGTGTTTATAAAATGCATGATTTTGTCGAGGCGGCTGTTGAGCTCCATGTGTTCTTCAAGCTGATAGGCACTGCTGGCAAGTATCCTGCAATTCGCGGTCCGGGCCATGGAGTCCATCAGGTGGACAAAATACAGCATCCGTTCAAGTCCTTTCAGTTTCAAAAGCCGTTTAAGCATTTTGCCGATCTTCTCATTGCCGGGTGCCGGAAAATGAACTCCGCGTGAAGCTTTTTTGAGCAACTCGTTGATCTTGTGAAATTCGGGATACGTATTTATTTCTTCCCTGAAAAAATCCTTGTGAAACTGAACCACGATGGCATTCACGTGCATATTTTCTATTCCTGAAGGATTTTCTTCACTTTTCCAGAAATGCGGAAGATTGCTGCCTATCAGCGTAAGGTCGCCTTCACCGAAAGGTTCAACACTATCGGCAACAAACCGTTTTCCTGAACTTTTCAGGACATACACAATCTCAAATTCGCTGTGAAAATGCCAAGGATAGGTAAAATGAGGGAAATCGTCCCATTTAACTTTCAGCATCGTGCGCGGCGGAAAGCTAACCTGTTCGTGCATTATCTTCATTCCGGTACTTTTTTAGGTTGTGCTAAAATAGTACTAATTGTGATTAAAATAGTACTGGCAAAACTGTCATGGAACAGGTATCTTTGATTTTAACAGTAGCAAGCAGCTAGCCGCCAGCAGCTGGCAAAAAGAGCAAATCTTTAAATATTTCGAATCCTAACAATACCAAATAACCATGACAAACGAACAATGGAACTTGCTGGTTGATGTCGTCAACCGAAAACACAACGGACCGGCGCCTGTCGGCTTCATCATCGACTCCCCCTGGCTGCCTGGCTGGGCGGGCATTTCAACACTCGATTATTACGCCAGCGGAAAACAGTGGTTCGAGACCAACAAAAAAGTCATCGAAACTTTTCCTGAAACTATTTTTCTTCCCGGTTTTTGGTCGGAATATGGTATGTGCAGCGAACCCTCGGCTTTTGGAGCCAAACAGGTTTGGTACGAAAGCAACCTACCGCACGCCGAGAAAACCATTCATTCGATTGAAGACATAGCCGCGATTAAAAAACCCAATCCAAAGCTGGAAGGATTGTTGCCGTTTATCATTCAACGCCTGAAGGAATTTGAACCTTCCATCAATGAAATGGGGCACGAAATTAAGTTTGCTATTGCCCGCGGACCATTGAATATTGCCACTTTCCTGATGGGAACCACCGAATTTATGATGGCACTGATGATGAATCCTGAAGAAGCCCATCAACTGCTGAAAGTCATTTCAGAATTTACAGTCGATTGGTTGCGGCATCAGAAAGAACAGTTTCCATCGATTGAGGGAATCCTGGTTTTGGACGACATCGTTGGTTTTGTTGGCGAAGACGAGTGTCGCGAATTTGTGGTTCCTTACCTGACTCCGATTTTTGCAGCCTTCGAAACCAAAATCCGCTTTTTTCACAACGATGCCCAGGGATTAATCAGCACGCCTTTTCTGAAAGAAATCGGCGTTAATTTGTTTAATTTTAGCTTCGAACATTCGATCAATGAAATTCGCGAACTGGCCGGACCGGAAGTTGCGCTTCTTGGAAACCTTCCTCCACGCGATGTGCTGGCAGCCGCGACTCCTGAAGAAGTAAGGGCTCAAACCGAACAAATGTGGAATGAAGTTCAGGATAAAAAAGGCATCATCTGGTCGTGCGGTGGCGGAGTTCCACAAAACGTGCCGACCGAAAACATGCAGGCTTTCATTGAAACCATTAAGAAGCTGGAAGAAGCATAGAGCATGGGGCAAAGGGCATGGTGGAGCAGATTTACAATTGGACGATTTACAATTGACTATTTCTATAGTTCTGCGAATCATCATGCGAATGCCAGAAACTTTTCGCTTCTTGCAAAATAGTTCCACAGGATGAAAAAATATATAGCCCATAAATAATAACTGGGAAAATGAGAATTTGCTTGGGGTTCAGCCCAGTATGGGCGAAATATTTGTAGCCCAGGGCAAACGACGAAGGAGTGTCGCCCTGGGTAAGAATGAACAAATGGAAACCGTCCGCACAAAATGATTTTCAAGGAATTAACCTTCTTTCGGACGGAATTGAAATCACGTTCATGAATGTAGTTACATAAGGGAGTAAATCGTAAATAGCTAAATCGTAAATATATGAGAATTTCAATAGTCTTACTAATTGCTCTACTCAGCTTTCCGGCAGGAGCTCAGGAACTTCTGAAATTTGAAGTTTCCGCCGGAAACACTGATCGCACCGATTGCCCGATTAGTTTATCCATCGATCAGTTGAATTACAATACAGATTCGCTTAAACTAGCGCTTTTCGAAATCAAAGGGAAAGCGGAAACTGCCGTTCCTTTTCAGTTGGAAACCGCTTCCGGAGCAAAAGTTTGGTTTATTTTAAACGGACAAACGCTCAAAAATACCAAACGCACTTTTGTGCTGCGGAAAACAGTGAGTCCACAAACTTTTAAAGCCGGAATCAGCGCCACCAAAAAAGACGGAGCATTAAACCTGACATTCGGCGAAAAACCGATTTTAAGTTACCAGATCGAAACTGTGAATCCGCCCAAAGGAGTTAGTCCTCTTTTTAAACGGTCAGCTTTCCTTCATCCGGTTTATTCTCCCGGAGGCGAAGTGCTCACCCGTATTCAGGCACCCGACCACTATCATCACTACGGAATCTGGAACCCATGGACGCTCACTTTTATTGGCAAACGTGAGGTCGATTTCTGGAATTTATACAAAGGTCAGGGAACCGTTCGTTTTGCCGGACTAATCTCACAGGTGGAAGGCCCCGTTTACACCGGATTTAAATCACTTCAGGAACACATCGACTTTGGAGCTGTTGGAGCAGACGCCGTTGCGATGAACGAATTGTTTGATGTGCGCGTCTGGAACCTCAATATTCATCGGTACATGTTCGATTATGCCAGCACACTGAATACTCCGCTTGATTCGGGGATTCTGCTTGCGGCCTATCGGTACGGCGGTGGAATTGGCTGGCGTGCTACCGAAAAATGGACCAAAGACAACAGTTCTGTGTTAACTTCGGAAGGAAAAGACCGTAAAGATGCAGATGGCAGCAATGCCCGTTGGTGCATAGTGGATGGAGAATCGGCGACCAAAGAAGGCCGCTCCGGAATATTGTTCCTGAGTTTTCCCGCCAACCGGATGCACCCTGAACCGATGCGTGTTTGGCCGCTGGATGCAAATGGCGGTCGGGGCGATATGTATTTCGAGTTCTGTCCGATTCGTCACAAAGACTGGAAAATTGAAAAGGGCAGCGACTATACACTGAAATATCGTTTGATTATATTTGACGGGAAAATGACTCCCGAAGAAGCTGAAAACTACTGGCAGGCATTTGCAAATCCTCCTGTGATAACGATTTTGAAATAATTTTTTGATCAGCCTCTGGCAGCTAGCCACTGGCCACTGGCAAAAACAGAAACCCTCAATCAACGTTGTTTTGCCAGCAGCCATTAGCCGGCAGCCAATAAATTTCAAACCTTTAATGAGTAAACATACTATGAAACTAAAATTATCACTAGTCAACCTTTTGATCCTGATTCTTTTTGCCGGATCAATTCAGGCACAAACCAAAATTTCGGCTGTCAAAAAAGGGTCGAAAATAGATGTAACCATCGGCAATCTTTTCTTTACCAGTTACATTTTCTCTTCAGACGAAAAATACCCTTTTTTCTATCCTGTAAATGGTCCTTCGGGAGCGTCTGTCACTTCAATGAGAAACGGAACCTATCCGCATCACAGTTCACTTTTCTTCGGTTGCGATCGGGTAAATGGCGGCAATTACTGGCAGGAGGGTCTGGAACGAGGGCAAATTATTTCGCTTCGTGAAGATATCATCGAAAATGACGGCCCCCGTGTTGTGATCGAAAATGAATGTATCTGGCGTCGCCCCGGAGTGAATGCTCCGGTTAAAGATTTCAGGAAAATTACCATTTCGGCCCCTTCTCCTGAAATTTACCAGATCGATTTTGAGGTGCAAATGGAAATGCTGATGGATGTGACCATTGAAAAAACCAATCATTCACTTTTCTCCGGAAGAATGGATCCTGCGCTGGCTGTTACAAATGGCGGAACGATGATCAATGCAGAAGGTGAAAAGGGCGAAAAAGCTACATTTGGCAAACCTTCGCCATGGATGGACTGTTACGGAAAAAGAGGCGATAAAACGGAAGGAATGGCGATTATGCAACATCCTTCAAACGAATGGTATCCGTCGCCCTGGTTTACCCGCGATTATGGATTTTTCTCGCCAACACCCATGTACTGGCCAGCCGACGACAAAGCATCAGTCATGAAAAAAGGAGAAATCATTAAATTGAAATATCGTGTTTTGGTACATGCCGGAACAAACGAAACAGCAAAGATTGCAGAGGGATTTAAGAAGTATGCAGCGGAATAGTTACAAGTTTCAGGTTTCAAGTTCCAAGTTGAGTTGAGTTGACACTTGGAACTTGAGACTTGGAATTTTTCAATAATCATCAATAACCAATCATAACTAATAAATCTATAACATGGAACGACGTAATTTTTTGAAAAAAATGAGTGCCGGAACTGCCGGGGCTATCATATTGCCAACCATTATTCCATCGAGCGTGATGGGAAAGAATGCTCCAAGCAATAAAATCAACATCGGACAAATTGGTTGCGGCCGTATTGCACGCGACCATGATATGCCCGGAACCATGCAACACGAAGTTGCCCGAATGATGGCCGTGTGCGATCTGGATAAAAACCGTCTGGTTGATGGAAAGAAGTTAGTGGACGATTACTACAAAAAGAAAACCGGTCAGGATAATTATGTCAATGCCAAAATGTACGACGATTACAAAGAAATGCTCCTGAATAAAGACATTGATGCGGTTGTTATCAGTACTCCTGACCACTGGCATGCACAGCCTGTTATAGAAGCGGCCCTTGCCGGGAAGCATGTTTATGTACAAAAACCTACTTCGCTAACTGTTGCCGAAGGACGTATCATGGCCGACATCGTGAAAGAAAAAGGAATCATCCTTCAGGTTGGAACACAGCAGCGCTCATCGCCGCAATTCCGTGTTGCTGCAGAGCTGGTCCGCAACGGACGGATCGGGCGACTTCATACGGTAAAAATTGGTTTGCCGGGCGATCCTGCTGGTCCCGAAGCCGCTGAAATGCCGGTACCAAAAGGATTCAACTACGACGCATGGTTGGGCGAAACTCCGTTTGTGCCTTATACTGAAATTGGCGTTCATCCACAAAAAGGATACGGACGCCCGGGATGGTTGCGCCGCGAACAATTTGGCGCCGGAATGATTACCGGTTGGGGACAGCATCACTACGATTCGGCTGCCTGGGGAATGGATACCGAATTAACCGGACCGATTTCGATTCAGTCAGTGGCTGAGTTTCCAAAAGCAGGATTGTGGGATGTTCACGGCGATTTTATGGCGAAAGCCGAATATGCCAACGGCATTACGATGTACACCAGCGGTGGCTATACCAACGGCATCAGATATGAAGGAACCGAAGGGTGGATTTTTGTTTCGCGCGGCGATTATACGGCTTCGGCCAGCGACCCGGTTTCGAAAGCAAAAAGCAGCAAAGCGCTGGATGCCAGCGATCCGAAGATTCTTACTTCAGCAATTGGCGAAAACGAGATTCATCTGTACAAAAGCGATGAGCAGCACGGCAATTGGCTTGAATGTATTCAGACAAAAAAACAGCCTATTTCTCCCGCTGAAATTGGACACCGCGCCTGTTCAATATGTCTGATTACACACATTTCCATGAAACTGAACCGCAAATTGAATTGGAATCCAGGCACTGAACGTTTCGAAAACGATGATGATGCCAATTCAATGTTGAGCCGTCCTGAACGTTTCCCTTATGGAGTTGGAAATATTAAAAGATAAAAGCCCCTCTCCAACCTCTCCCCAAAAGGGAGAGGCTTTTGGCACAAAGGATTTGATTATGATATCCTAATATAATTGTCATAAAAATGGACACACAACAGTACAACAATACAACCGCCCCTCCTTTGGAGGGGAAGGGGGAGGCTTCAAATTATGATTTAACAGGCAAAGTCGCGGTGGTTACCGGAGGCGGCGGGGTTTTGGGCGGAAGTATTGCCAAGAGCCTGGCTGTTTTAGGCGTAAAGGTAGTTGTGCTTGGACGCACTCCTGAAAGCATTGAAAACCGCGCTGCAGAAATAACCCGGCAAGGTGGTGAAGCCATGGCTGTGGTTAGCAATGTGGTAGAAATGGAAGAACTAAAAAAAGCCTGTGTTCAAATCGTAGATAAATGGGGAACCATTGATATTCTGGTGAATTGCGCCGGAGGAAACATTTCCGGAGCAAACATCAGGCCCGACCAAACTATTTTCGACATGGATACAGATGCATGGGAAAAAGTATTGGACCTCAACCAAAACGGAACGGTTTACCCATGTTTGGTTTTTGGCGAAGTGATGGCCAGAAGCGGCAAAGGAAGTATTATCAACATTTCGTCGATGGCAACCTATTCGGCAATTACCCGTGTTCCGGGCTATTCGGTGGCCAAAACAGGTATGAACATTTTTACCCAATGGCTGGCAACCGAACTGGCACAAAAGTTTGGAGAAGGATTACGGGTAAATGCCATCGCACCGGGATTTTTCATAGGCGATCAGAACCGCGATTTGCTAATTAATCCTGACGGTTCATATACCGAACGAAGCAAAAAAATCATGGACAAAACACCGATGGGCCGTTTTGGCGACATCACCGAACTCAATGGGCTGGTTCAGTTCCTTTGCTCCGATGCAGCGAGCTTTATTACCGGTGCAATCAT
>DAITNH010000130.1:0-13351 GCA_036834745.1 Prolixibacteraceae bacterium | reverse complement strand
GAATAGCTATACCAGTGGTAAAATTGTTTTTCCGCTAAGTAATCTGGAAGAAGGAAGTCACACATTGATAGTAAAAGTTTGGGATGTGCTGAATAATTCTTCGGAAGTGGAAATTAATTTCGTGGTGAAAGACGATTTGAGGATTGAAGACTTGGCATGTTATCCAAATCCGATGCAGGATAAAACCAGTTTTATTTTCTCACACAACCAACCTGACGAAACTTTTGATGTTACACTTGAAGTTTTCAAAACTTCAGGAGAACGGATTGACATGGTAGATAAAAAAGTGGGCTCGCAGGGTACCGAAAGTCTTCCGTTTGAATGGAACCCGGCATCAAGATTGGTTAAAATGACTCCGGGCGTTTATATATACCGGTTGTCGGTAACTGCTGACGGAAAGACAGGCAACGCATCGGGAAGATTGGTTTATGTCTATCGCTAAATAATGTTGCCGGCGCAAAATTGTCAATACTATTTCAGGAGAAAGTACGTTTAGCTTTTTGAGTTGCCAAATGGTGCTACTCCTTTACAAATCCATATATTTGCGAATTCAAATTTATTTGACCGATTTACAATGAAGAAGAGAAACTTATTACTGACTTTAGTTCTATTATTTGTATTGGTTGTACAATATGCAAATGCACAAAAAACCTCCACTACCGGAGCAAATACAATCACCACTGGCGTACCGTTTTTAACAATTGCCCCCGATTCGCGTGGCGGTGCAATGGGCGATGCCGGTGTTGCCACTTCGCCTGATGCCAACTCTCAGCACTGGAATCCAGCTAAATATGCTTTTGCTCTAAGTGAAATGGGAATTGCATTGTCTTACACTCCTTGGTTGCGTAATCTAGTTTCAGATATTAATCTGGCCTATTTGGTAGGGTATAAACGTTTGGATGACAATCAAACTGTCAGTGCTTCGCTTCGTTACTTTACATTGGGCGATATTACTTTTATGAGCGAATACGGTGATCCTACCGGTCAGCAAAGTCCGAATGAATTTGCTGTTGATTTTGGTTACACCCGTTTGCTTTCTGAAAAATTTTCCGGAGCGGTGGCTATTCGTTATATACGGTCCGACCTTACCGGTGGCCAGATTGTAGGCACTACCGAAACTCATGCCGGAAACTCTTATGCTGCTGACGTTGCTTTTTACTATCAAAATGAAATAAGGGTCAATCGGAAGATGTCAACTTTGGCAGCCGGTATAGATATTTCAAACATTGGCGCTAAAATTTCATACACCGATGGTGAAACCAAGGATTTTATTCCTACCAACCTTAAATTAGGGGTTTCCTATAAAACCGAAATGGATAAATACAATACCATCACTATTGCCCTGGATGCGAATAAATTATTGGTGCCAAGCAGAGATACTACTACGAATATTTTCTCCGGTGCAGAATCATCGAAATCGGTTGTTGCCGGTATGTTTAGTTCATTTAGCGATGCACCGGGCGGAATGTCTGAAGAATTCAAAGAAATTAATTTTTCAATAGGCGCCGAATATTGGTACAACAATCAGTTTGCCTTGCGTGCAGGTTATTATTACGAAGATGAAACAAAAGGAAACCGTAAATTCTTCACAGCGGGAGCGGGTTTGAAAATGAATGTTTTTGCACTCGATTTTTCCTATCTTTTGCCGATAGCCCAAAATAATCCGCTGGCAAATACGCTAAGGTTTACGCTTTCATTCGACTTCGAGGCGTTTAATAAGCAGCGACGATAAATGAATTTCCGGATAGGTTACGGATACGATGTGCACCGTTTGGCTGAAGGTGAAACCTTGTGGTTAGGCGGTGTTCTAATTCCTCACAGTAAAGGCACCGTTGCCCATTCTGATGGAGACGTACTGATCCATGCATTGTGCGATGCGATGCTTGGCGCAGCTAAAATGGGTGACATTGGCCGTCATTTTCCTGATACATCTTCAGACTATAAAAACATTGATAGCAAGATTTTACTGGCACAAACCAATGAGCTGATTGCTTCAAAAAACTACCGTGTGGGAAACCTGGATGTAACAGTGGCAGCGCAGCAACCCAAACTCAAATCGTTTATTCCTGAAATGGAAGAAACCATTGCACGAATTCTTGGAATAGATGTGGATGCCGTTTCAATCAAAGCTACCACTACAGAAGAATTGGGATTCGAGGGTAGGGAAGAAGGTATTTCGGTTCATGCGGTGGTGTTACTTGAAAAATATTAAATTATGAAACGAACATGCCGCCGAAATTATTTTAAAGGTGGCGGTGCAAAAAAGAATGAAAATATAGTTCGAAGTGGAAATCTAATGGCATGGAGTTCCATGAGAACGTTTAATAACATATTATTTAATAACGATATTTTCGAATGAAAAAAACACTCGTAATCGGGGCAAGCGAAAATCCCGATCGTTATTCGAACAAGGCAATTAAAGCTTTGCGTTCACACAATCATGAAGTTGTTGCTTTGGGATTGAAAAAAGGTACTGTTGAAGGAGTCGTTTTCCACACCAACAAGATTCAGTTCGAAAATATTGATACCGTAACAATGTATGTCGGACCACAAAACCAGCCGGAATATTATTCCTATATCATTGGTTTAAAACCTCGTCGGGTAATTTTTAATCCCGGAACTGAAAATCCAGCATTTATCAGTCAACTTAAAGCTGCCGGTATTTATCCTGAAATTGCCTGTACCTTGGTTTTACTGGCAACCGGGCAATTCGAATAATGAAAACAATCCAATCCATTCAGGAATTTGAACAACTTTTAGCCGGACAGGATGCCGTACTGGCGTATTTTTCTACTGAAATTTGTTCTGTTTGCAAAGTTTTGAAGCCGAAAGTTTCAGAAATGGTTTCCGAATCATTTCCCTTGATGAAAATGGTTTTTGTAGAATCAGATAAATTGCCGGAACTGGCTGCCCAAAACCGTGTTTTTGCTGCTCCAACCGTGGTCGTTTATTTTGCCGGTCGCGAAACAATCCGCAAAAGCCGCGCGTTTGGCATTGACGAATTGAAAGCAGAAATCCAACGGCCCTATTCTATGATGTTCGAGGCCCCCTAAATCCCCCAAGGGGACTTTGGCAATTCGGGTTCAAAGTAATTGACACAAATCAGAAAGTTTTAAGAATTTACAATATCTAAACTCCCTTCCCTTTTGGGGAAGGGTTGGGGATGTGGCTATTCTATTCAAACAACTCATCAATCATCTTTTCATCCGTCAAATTTGGCAACGTAACGATCAGGTTTGGATTTTCCTGCATGGCGCGTTTAATGGCAAACATGGCTGGTTCGTTTCTGGCCCAGCTGCGTCGGGCTATTCCGTTGTTCACATCCCAGTGAAGCATTTGTTTCAATCGCCGGTCGGCATCTTCGGAGCCATCTATCGTCATTCCAAAACCACCGTTGATCACTTCGCCCCAGCCAACGCCCCCACCGTTGTGAATTGAAACCCAGGTTGCTCCCCGGAACGAATCGCCGATCACATTTTGAATCGCCATATCTGCCGTAAAAGCTGATCCGTCGTAAATGTTGGAAGTTTCCCTGTAGGGCGAATCCGTCCCTGAAACATCGTGGTGGTCGCGTCCCAACACAATCGGTGCGCTGATAATTCCTTCCCGGATCGCTTTGTTGAATGCTTCGGCAATTTTGGTTCGTCCCTCGCAATCGGCATACAGGATGCGCGCCTGAGATCCAACCACTAAGTTGTTCTTGCCAGCTTCGGCAATCCAGTGAATATTGTCCTGTAATTGATTTTTTATTTCAGAAGGAGCTTGTTTTGCTATTTCTGTTAGAACCTGAAGTGCAATTTCGTCGGTTTTCTGAAGATCTTTTGGATCGCACGAGCAGCAAACCCAGCGAAATGGCCCGAAACCGTAATCGAAAAACAAAGGCCCCATGATGTCCTGAACGTATGACGGGTAGCTGAAACTTCCGTCGGCATTGGTTACCGTGGCACCTGCACGTTTGGCTTCGAGCAAAAAGGCATTTCCGTAGTCCCAGAAATACATTCCTTTTGCCGATAGTTGGTTGATTGCATTCACCTGTCGGCACAAACTTTCATACACTTTCTCCTGAAAAAGTGTATGATTTTCGGACATCATCCGGTTCGACTCTTCCAGCGAAAGTCCGGCAGGATAATAACCACCTGCAAACGGATTGTGCAGCGAAGTCTGATCGGTTCCCAAATCAACGGCAATGTTTTCCGCCGCCAGTTTCTCCCAAAGATCAACCACATTTCCCTGGTAGGCCAGCGAAACAGCTTCCTTGTTTTGGCTGGCTTTCAGCATCCGGGCAATCAGTTTGTCCAAATCTTCAAAAACTTCATCCACCCAAGCTTGCTGATGGCGCACAGCTACCACTTTCGGATTAATTTCAGCAATAACCGCCACCATTCCGGCAATGACCGCAGCCTTGGGCTGAGCGCCCGACATTCCACCGAGACCTGACGAAACAACTATTTTTCCGGCGATCTGTCCGTCTCCGCGCATCCGGGCCGCATTCAGCAAGGTAATGGTGGTTCCGTGCACAATTCCCTGTGGACCGATGTACATAAAAGAGCCTGCAGTCATTTGTCCGTATTGCGAAACACCAAGCGCGTTCATTCGCTCGTAATCGTCGCGGCCCGAGTAATTCGGGATAACCATGCCATTTGTCACCACCACACGGGGAGCGTCTTTGTGCGAAGGGAAAAGTCCCATCGGATGCCCGGAATACATCACCAGCGTTTGTTCGTCGGTCATTTCCGACAGGTATTTCATTGTGAGCCTGTATTGTGCCCAGTTCTGAAAAACAGCCCCGTTTCCGCCGTAAGTGATTAACTCGTGCGGGTGCTGTGCCACTGTATGATCCAAATTGTTCTGAATCATCATCATGATGGAGGCCGCCTGAATTGATTTGTGTGGGTAATCCTTTAGGGGCCGCGCTTTCATTTCATATTCCGGACGAAGCCGGTGCATGTAAATACGGCCAAATTGTCGCAATTCATCCAGAAATTCGGGTGCCAATAGGACATGATGCTCAGGCTTAAAATACCTTAGCGCATTTTGAACGGCCAGCTTCTTTTCCTCCTTGTTGAGTATATCTTTGCGCTTAGGTGCATGATTAACAGAAGGGTTGAATGATTTTACTCCGGGTAAAATCTCCGGAATGCCTTCCTGTATGGCAGATTTAAATTCGGCTGTATTCATAATTTTCAATTGTGGTTCATCTTTTGAAATAGCAGGTATAACGGCAAAATTGCGACATTCCCCGATATTTACATGTATCTTGGTAGCAGTTTTGCAACATTTGCCAAACTTATATTTATCATTGATTGTTCAGATTTTGTATTGTAAGATTATTAATTAAAAAGTAAATAAAATGAAAAAGACGTGGATTATTCTGGCAGTTATTGCCGTTTTGCTTTTGCTTGCGTATTCGTCGGTAAAGAGTTCATACAACAACATGGTTACCATGCAGGAAGGCGTGACCGCCCAATGGTCGCAGGTTGAGAACGTATATCAGCGCCGTTCTGATTTGATTCCAAATCTGGTGAACACAGTAAAAGGGTATGCCGATTTTGAACAGGAAACGCTGACACAGGTGATTGAAGCCCGAGCCAAAGCTACTTCAGTGAATATTAATCCGGATAAGCTGGATGCTCAGTCGATCCAGAATTTTCAGAATGCACAGTCGGGCTTGTCGTCTGCTTTGAGCAAGTTGATGGTGGTGGTTGAAAAATATCCTGAATTGAAAGCCAATCTGGGATTTTTGGATTTGCAGGCTCAATTGGAAGGTACCGAAAACCGAATCACGGTTGAACGTATGAAATTCAATGAAAGTGCACAAGCGTACAATACTTTTATCCGGACTTTCCCGAAAAATATTTTTGCCGGAATGTTCGGATTCGAAAAGAAAGCATATTTCGAAGCTGAAGCTGGAGCCGAAAAAGCTCCTGAAGTACAGTTTTAAATGCTGCTGGCCGCTGGCGGCTAGCTTTTGGCCGGTTGCCAGCAGCCAGAAACTATTTTAATCAACATTAATCCGAATAAAAATGTCAGTCGAAAACTTTTTCAGTAAAGAAGAAAAGAAGCAGATTACCGAAGCCATTGCCAGGGCTGAGTTCAATACTTCAGGAGAAATAAAGTTACACGCTGAAGGCTACTGCAAAATTGATGTGCTTGACCGTGCTGCCTATGTATTCGAAAAGCTCGGGATGCATAAAACTGCCCAGCGAAATGGCGTATTGTTTTATCTGGCAGTACACGACCATAAATTTGCCATATTGGGCGATGCCGGGATCAATCAGGTAGTGCCTGCCTATTTCTGGGATCAGATTAAAGAAACCATGCTGGGCTATTTTAAAGATGGTAAATTTGCAGAAGGACTTTCAACGGGAATACTGATGGCCGGGGAACAATTAAAAGCTCATTTCCCATTTCATAGTGAAGATGTAAACGAACTATCGGATGAGATTTCTTTCGATAAAAACCTATAATCATGAAGCAATTATTACTGACGATATTTCTTTCCGTTTTTATTCTTTCTGTTTTTGCACAGGACATTCCTGAACGGCCCAATCCACCAAGGTTGGTCAACGATTTGGCAAATGTGCTTTCCGATCAGGAAGAACAGCAACTGGAATCGGAATTGGTGCAATTCGATCAGTCAACTACGACCCAGATAACCATCGTAACTGTACCCAGCCTCAATGGTTATGAAAAATCTGATTTCTCGTTTCGGTTGGGAGAAAAATGGGGAGTTGGCAGTAAGGATAAAAACAACGGGATTGTAATTGTTTTTAAGCCAAAAACAGGGAACGAAAAAGGTGAAGTATTTGTCGCTGTTGGATATGGCCTTGAAGGAATCATTCCCGATGCGGTTGCCAATCGAACAGTGGTAGACACTGAAATGATCCCGCGTTTTAAGCAAAATGATATTTTCGGTGGAATCTATGCCGGAACAAAAGTTTTGATGAGTTTGGCCGCACAGGAATATACAGCTCAGGATTATCAGAAAAAAGCAGGAGAAAAGAAGGACGGCGGAGGTGTATTCTTCGTTGTAATAATGATCATCATTGTACTCGTATCACTTTTCAAGGGTGGACGTAGTCGTCAATACAACGGCGGAAGCAGCATTCCTTTCTGGATCGCCATGGGTTTGCTTGGAAGTGGTAACAGGGGAAGTGGTTCCTTTGGAGGTTTTTCAGGAGGAAGTGGCGGATTTGGTGGTGGCGGCGGCGGTGGTTTTGGCGGCTTCGGCGGTGGAAGCTTCGGCGGTGGCGGTGCTGGTGGAAGCTGGTAGAGGAGCGTTTCAAGTTCCAAGTTTGACCCCACTCTGAAAAGTGGTATTTTTAAAATTGATTAATATTTCAAATGCGTACCATGGAAACCAGCATATCTATCAGCAGCTATCTGGAATACTTGCAACAGGTTATAAAAGGACGGTTAACAGAGCATTTTACACCTGGAACAAGCTTCAATATTGATTCCATCAATTTGCCGGCTGATAACGCTGATAATTCTCCATTGCCTGATTTTATAAGGAACCACAAACTATCACCTGATGAAATCATTATGCTTTTGACGGCATTTGCACCTCACGTTGACCCGGTTTTTTTCGATGAAATCATACAAAATCAACTCCCTGCCCAGGGAGATTTTCCACAATTCGGAGGAGTTCGCGGGAGAAATCATCGCGGCTTTTTGCCTACTGCCGAAACAGTTTTATTTATTCTTGCAGGAAATGATCTTGAAAAAAGATTTACATATTTGGAATTGTTCGATAACGATCATCTGTTTTCGAATCTTAATGTCGTTTCATTCGAAGATCCTCTTCCCGGCGAACCACAACTCAGCGGAAAACTTATTATGGCGCCCGAATTCATCGAATTGTTTACCTCCGGGAAAATATCGCACCCCAAATTCAGCATGGATTTCCCTGCTGAATATATCACTACAGAATTGACCAGTGACGATCTCGTTCTACCTCCGGCTACCAACCGGCAAATCACAGAGATGGAAAATTGGGTAAACCACCAGGACACGCTGATGAACAAATGGAATATGAAACGCTGGGTTAAGCCAGGTTACAGGGCTTTGTTTCATGGGCCTCCGGGAACAGGTAAAACCCTGACAGCGCTGATCGTAGGAAAGAAAACACAAAGGGATGTTTTCAGGATTGACCTTTCGATGATGGTGTCGAAATTTATTGGGGAAACTGAGAAGAACCTTTCGCAGCTTTTTGACCGTGCAAAAAACAAAGACTGGATCCTATTCTTCGACGAGGCAGATGCATTGTTCGGAAAACGAACGAATGTACGTGATGCACATGATAAATATGCCAACCAGGAAGTATCTTATTTGCTTCAGCGAATTGAAAACCACAATGGCTTGATCATCCTGGCATCCAACTTTAAATCGAATATCGACGAAGCTTTTATACGCCGGTTCCAGTCGGTGATTTATTTTCCGCTGCCTTCAGCCGGAGAGCGGCTCATGCTTTGGAAGAAGACATTGCCGGCAAATGCCGGTCAAAAACTCCCTTCGGAAGCCGACATTTCTTCTATCGCCAAAAAATATGAAATAACCGGGGCCGGAATAGTAAATGTTGTGCAGTATTGTTGTTTGGAATCACTCGCAAAAAATTCGAATGAAATCACCATTGACCAGATCAAAACCGGAATTGAGCGGGAGTATCAGAAGGAAGGAAAGGTATTTTAAATTATCTGACTCATCCACCTTTGAAGAATCAAATTTGAACATTCAAAGGGTATTGAAAATGCTTGCAAAATTTAATGATTTTCAATATGAAAAAACAAAAAACATCTGGCTCCATTAATTCAGGAACTCTACTACTGAGGATTTTATTTCTGCTTTTTTTCATAATTATAACGGGTAGCAATTTGCCTCTGTCAGGACAGCAGCTTAAAAGCGCAAATCTTTCCAATGCTTTACAGCAAGAGCCAATTCTACGTAAACCTATTCCTGAAATTTTAATGCAAATCCAATTGGTTACGGTTCCGCTTTTGGTCGGGCGAAATTATAATCCGGATGAAATTTCAGCCTTGCTAAATAAAGCAGGATTACAACTTGGCAATGCAGTTCCGGTAGAAAATAACGAAAAAATCGGAATTATCATTAGTCAATCGCCGGAATTAAGGCAACGTGTAAGACGGGGAACTCCTGTTGACATTACCTACGGAATTGAAGTTCAGGCTGTATCACCTGGAATACCCGAAAATGTAATTGTCCCTGATTATGTTGGGATGAACATTGATCAGGCTTTAGGTAGATTACCCAATGACCGGCTGTCACCTGGAGTATTCAGCGAAATTTCCTCTGAACAACCACGCGGTACTGTGTTGGAACAATTTCCTCCCCCAGGCTCAAATGTCGATCCGAATACTTCAGTTACATTGAAATTTTCTTCGGGACTCCAGCAGGTAATAAGCGTAGATGTACCGCGATTAATTGGACTTTCATTGCAGGAGGCTGCTGAAGAATTAAAAAGAAACCAATTATTTGCAGGTCTTTTAAAAGAGGAAGTTTCCGAAAAAAGAGAAGGTGAAGTACTTGATCAGTCGCCGTCAGAAGGAACTGCAGTCGCTGTTGGTTCAGCGGTTAACATTACCTATTCAGTCCGTGTTCGCGAAGAATCTGAAATTGTTCCAAATGTAATTGGTATGGATTTGGGAAATGCCATGAATGTTTTGGATGAAATTGGGTTGCCGACTGATGAGGTTTATTACGAAAATTCATATGCGAAAGAGGGAACAGTAATAAAACAACGTCCTTCCCCGGGTGAACAAGTTGAAAGAGGTACACCTGTTACATTAATTGTGGCTCAGCCAAATTATCCGCCTCCTTGGATATATTGGGGTGGCGGAATTGTTGCAGCTCTTTTACTTGGGGGATATCTGGGCTGGAAATCAGGAAAAGTAAAACGTGAAAGATCGGAAAGAAAGGAACCGGAAATTGAAGTAAAAATCATTCCTGATGCGGGAAAACAAACATTCCATCTCACTCAATCCCGCCAATCTTTAGAAGGATTACACTTAAAAATCATTCCTGACAAAGGAGTTCAAACCTTAAAAACCAACTGACATGAACTACGAAGAAGTATCGGTAAATTACCTTTTCAGAAATAGAAAAACTATTGATGCTCAAACTTTCCGGATCGATTCGTCTGAAAAAGGTGCAAAACTTAAGGAAGCAATCATCGAAAAAAAGCCTAATCTGGAATGGGACTCTGTTTACGGTAAAATCGCAGAAAAAGCTCCTGAATTATTGGATATCAAACTAAAAGACATTCTGGAAAGTGCCTGGAAAAAATACCAACAAGTTGAGCAATGCCTCGAACAGGGAAAAGAAAATCCGGATGAAACATATCTCGTTCCGCTGATAGAGCATACCGTTGTTTCTGAACATCATCCGAAAATCGAAATCAGTTTAGATGAAGTTTCACTGGGAAAAGTTGATTTTGAGATATTGCTGAAATTGGAACTAAAGGGAATAATACTAAAAATTAAAGGGGATAAAATTAACGGTGTAAAAACAGGCTCGTGCAAATGTAAATGTTCACTTTCCTGCGAAGGAATTGTCATTTTTGAAGATAGTTCGGAAACTTATGATTTCTGAATCCGGTTACTAATTCCATTATTAATCCGCGATGACATTAAAGCGTTGCAGATCAACCCAGGTAATTTCCACACCAACAATTCGATGAACCGAAGGAATTACCTGGCGCTAACTGGGACCAACGATCCTTATCAGGAACAATTTATAAAAACACTGGCAATAATCGAAAAAGATGAAGCCAATGGATGGAAACCGGAAGTACTTGCCCGGAAAATTGTGAAAATCGTGGAATGCAAAAATCCTCGTCAGAGGTACATCATTGCTTCATTTGAACAAAAACTGGCGGTGGCATTGAAATATATTTTACCCGGAAAGTTGTTCCTAATGATTCTTGAAGATCATTACAAAGTCTAATTCCGATCAAGTTTTTTTGCATCATACTTACTGAAAATCAACACTGTTTATTCTGATATTTTATAGTAATTTTGATACAAACACTAACCAAAACAGATCAACCATGAAACAACTTACCCTATTCATTATTCTGTCGTTTCTACTGTCATCAAGCCTGTATGCCCAATCCCCTGCCTCAACTCTTATTCAGGGCAATTACAAAAAATGGCAAACACTAAAATTTATTTTCGAAGGTCCGCAATGCAGTGAAACAGCTTTCAAACCAAATCCCTTCCTCGATTACCGCTTCGAAGTAACTTTCACCAAAGGCAATAAAAATTACAAAGTTCCCGGATTTTTCGCTGCCGATGGTGAGTCAGCTGAAACCGGTGCAGTCTCAGGAAATAAATGGCAGGTCAATTTTGTTCCTGATGAGGCAGGAACCTGGAGTTACCTTGTTTCGTTCCGAACGGGACACGATATTTCCATCAGCGATCAAGCCGACGAAGGGATAAAGGTTGCTCCCAACGGTACAACCGGCACATTTACAGTCGCCTCAACAGATCAGAGCGCACCCGGATTTCTTTCAAAAGGGCGTGTGGAATATGTTGGTGAACGATACCTTAAATTCAGGGAAAGCGGCATCTATTTTCTGAAAGGGGGAGCCGACAGTCCTGAAAATTTTCTGGCTTATACCGGTTTCGATCAAACCAACCGTTACGGAACCAAAGCAATTTTCCGCGAAGGGGAAGCCAATCCCAAAGAGAGCTGTCATAATTACGAAGCACATGTGAAAGACTGGAATGAAGGTGACCCAACGTGGCAGGGCACAAAAGGAAAGGGAATTATCGGCGCATTAAATTACCTGGCTTCGCAGGGAGTCAACTCGCAGTACATGCTGACTATGAATATCATGGGCGATGGCAAAGATGTATGGCCTTACTCCGATTACAACGAACGAACCCGCTTCGACTGCTCCAAACTCGATCAGTGGGAGATCGTCTTCAATCACATGGAGCGGCGGGGAATCATGATGCACCTCGTACTTCAGGAAACCGAAAACGAATGTCTGCTTGATGGAGGCAAAACCGATGTTCAGCGGAAACTTTATCTACGCGAACTGGTGGCACGCTTTGGTCATCACCTCGGCATCACATGGAACCTTGGAGAAGAAAATGGCCCGGCCGACTGGACTCCAGTTGGACAAACCGACCAGATGCGAAAGGACATGGCCAATTACCTGAAAACCATCAATCCTTATCCTAATTTTGTGGTTGTACACACTCATTCCGACGAACAACATCAGGATACCGTGCTTAATCCGCTGCTTGAATTTGAAAACCTTGAAGGTCCATCGATGCAAATTGGAAAGGTGGAAGACATCAACAAACGAATTACCCATTTTATTACTGAATCGGCCAAAACAAAAAAGCCCTGGGTGGTGATGCTCGATGAACTGGGGCCGGCACACAAAGGAGTGATGCCCGACGAATTCGATCAGCAGCACGACACCGTACGTCACCATGCACTTTGGGGCAGCCTGATGGGCGGAGCCGGAGGTGTTGAATGGTATTTTGGATACCGCTATCCGCACAACGACCTGATGTGCGAAGATTTCCGCAGCCGCGAGTTGTGGTGGAAACAAACAAAAATTGCACTCGATTTTTTCCGCAGCAACCTGCCCTTTGCCAGAATGACCGCCGCCAACGAGCTGGTCAGTCAGGCCGATGCCTATTGTTTGGCCAAAGCCGGAGAAGTCTATGCAGTTTATCTGCCAAAAGCTGTAACTGCAGAAATCACATTGCCTGTAGGAAAATTCAGCGTCAAATGGTTTAACCCACGAACCGGAGGAAAACTTCAGGACGGAATCCTCAAAACTCTTAATGGCGGTGGAAAAGTTTCGATGGGAACGCAACCGGTGAGTGATGGAAAAGATTGGGTGGTGTTGATAAAGAAGCAATAAACAATCTGAGATAAAGCCAGGAAAAAACACCTGCAACTACATTAAAAAGTATAAATCTCCACTCAGCCCCAAAACTATTTCGGTTCTATAACGGATTATGTGGGTAAAGTATTCATCCGAAAACAATGGTGTTAATTAATTGATTATTTGTACGTTCTGATGGAACTCCATGCCAGTAGATTCCCTCGTCGAACAATATTTTCATTTCTTTTTGCGCCGCCACCTTTAAAATAATTTCTAGCGGCATGATCGTTTCATTTGTATATTTAAAATTGAAGAAATGACCAATTTCTTACTAAGCTAAAAAATCCGTTAGTCGTCGGATAGTTAGCTATCAGAAAGCGGCAGAGCCGCAAAATATTTGTAGTAAAAAAATTAGATAAAAACTGGTAAGGTGCAGCGCACCGCGATACTACAAATAATATGTACCTATATTTCGGTGCTCCG
>DAITNH010000129.1:0-13366 GCA_036834745.1 Prolixibacteraceae bacterium | reverse complement strand
AATTACCGAAATGCCATTGGACCCGAGCGAAATTGAAAGCATGACTGTTATTAAAGACATTGTTGGCAAGGCAATGTTCGGACCTGCTGCCGCTGATGGTATTATCCTGATTAAAACAAAACGTGGGAAAGCCCACGACCGGGTAATCAACGTGAACATTGAAAAAGGGATCAGCATGGCTGACCGTTTCCCTGAATTTGTTTCGGGAGGCGATTATGCCCGTTTGAACAATATGGCCAGAACCAACAGCGGATTGGTACCTTTGTACAGCGATGAAGCCATTGCTGCTTACGACAAAAATGATCCGTACGACATGGTTTATCCAAGTGTCAACTACCGCGATATGATGCTTAAAAACAGTATGGCTTTTAACCGGGCAAATATGTCATCATCGGGTGGTAACGACATCGTTCAGTATTATACCTATCTGGGTTACAGCGGCGAAGGCGATTTGTATAAGATTGGTGACCCTGCCGATTATAACCGACTGAATACACGTGCCAACATCGACATCAAAATCAATGATGTCATAAAAGTTCAGTTCGATTTCTTTGGAGGCCTGTCGTTCCGTCGTTCACCAAACTACGGATTCGATCCGCAATTTACTTCTGAAGGTACTGACAATCCGGTATTGAATATTGTTGAGTTTCCTACGGTAATTAACGAGATCACTGCAACTCCACCGATTGCCTTTCCGGTTTACGCCAACAACGACCCTACTTTGGATAAACCCTGGTACGGTGTAAGTTCAAATTACAGAAGTAACCCTATCGGAAACCTGGTACACAATGGTTATTATACCGAATCAGGCCGTACCGGAGCATTCAACGTTGCTTTGGATTTTGATCTCGGCCAAATGGTTCAAGGTTTAAAATCTAAAACATACATCGGGTTCAACGCATTCAACCTGCTTCGTATTGGTAAAGCAGAAGATTACAGCGCCTATATTGTTACCCCAGCAGCAAATGCTGACGGAACCAATTATACACTTTCGAAAATTACCGAACACAACAGTGTTGACCAGGCAAGTATGGCCAAATTGCATGACTTCTATTTCCAGCGTTTTGTTGGTTACGAAACTTTGGAATACGGCCGGAAATTTGGCAAAAACGATGTTCAGGCATCTGCTACTTATTATATCTCGAAAATTTTCCGCAACGGAATAGAAGAACCTGAACGTCAGCAAACCGGAATACTGACAGGTATTTACACTTTCGATGATAAATACAGTGTGCAGGGGATTCTGAATTATGCGGGTTCATCAAGTTACAGCGAAGATGCACGCTATTTTATGTCGCCATCAGCCGGTGCAAGCTGGGTGATTTCAGAAGAAGGTTTCATGAAAGGGGCTAAATTTATCGACTACCTTAAATTGCGTGCCGAAGGCGGTGTTCTTGGATACGAAAGTTTCTTTTCTCCATTTTATTACCGCGACCGTTTTAATTACAACAGCTCCGGTTCTGCATTTGGGCCCCATTCAACCAATCAGTGGTTTGGCTCAAGTACCGATAACCAGGTTTACCGCACATCGCCAAACCGTACCGGAAATCCTGATTTGGGTTGGGAAAAACGCCGCGAATTTTCAGTTGGCCTGGATGCAGTAATGTTTAGCGAAAAACTGTCGCTTGAAGTAAACTATTACGACAACCAGCGTGATGGGATGGTTTCCCAGTTAGTAAATACGATCCCTTATATTGTTGGAGTTTCAGGAGCCAGACCTCGGGCCAATTTTAATAAAGTCCGCTATTTTGGTTTGGAAACTGGCCTGCAATACAGCAAAAAAACAGGCGATTTTAAATATTCATTTGGTGGAAATGCAAGCTTTCAAAAATCAGAGATCCTGAAATATGACGAAGCCAATTACCGCTTTCCGTATCAGTCAAGAATTGGTACATGTATGTCGAGTATCTGGGGTCAGAAATATGTCGGAAAGTTTGCGAGTGATGAAGAAGCCCTGGTCGTTCCGCAGTTGTACGACGACGTATTACATGCCGGTGATTTGAAGTACGAAGACATGAACAAGGATGGTGTCATTGATGACAATGACATGAGTATTATTGGTCACACCATGCCTCGTTTGATATATGCTATAAATGTTAAATTTAGCTATAAAAACTTCGACTTTACAGCCATTGGCACCGGTCGCGCTTTTTACGATATTGCAATGAACAACCAATATTACTGGAACGGATGGGGCGATAATACCTACTCCAATTTCGTAAAGGACAACATTGGGGGCGATTATCCGAAACTGACTTATTATAAAGTGAACAATAACTTTGTAGGATCTGATTTTTGGTTGAGAAAAGGTGGCTATTTCAAAATTCAGAATATTGAACTGGCTTACAATGTGCCGGTTAGTAAAATGAATTTACCTGCTGTTCGTGCCTTCCGTATTTTCGTACACGGTTCGAATCTACTGACCATTTCGAAGATCAAAGATGTTGATCCCGAGTCTATTAATTCCGGAGTGGAAAACTATCCATTGTTTCAGACATACACCGCCGGACTTAAATTAACTTTTTAAACCATGACGACTATGAATAAAAAGAATATATTACTATTGGGTACATTGCTCGTTTTTCTGGCCTCCTGCAAGGACTATCTTGAACCTTACCCCAACGGGGATATTTCAAGCGAAGAAATCTGGAAATATCAGGATATAGTGCAAGGTTTGGTTGGGCAATGTTACGATTACATGGACAATAACGATGGCCGTGGTTACAACAACAACAACGGGGCCTACCTCGATTGTGCCACCGATAACGCTGTCCGTACAAGTACAACCGACAACCTTCGCCGTTTGGCCGTTGGTGCAATTACTACCAGTCAGGATCCGTTCCGTGCTTATTGGGACATTGATTACCGGGCCATTAACTCCGTTAATACTTTCCTGAAAGACCGCAGGGGTTACAATACACGGTTTATTGTAAACAATGATTGGAATACACTGGTGAAAAACCGCTTGCAGGGCGAAGCCTTTGCTTTGCGTGCCTGGTTTCAGTGGGATTTGCTGCAACGTTTCGGCGGAAAAGGCCTGGATGGTCAAATGCTTGGTTATCCGATAGTGCTCGAACCTTTGAGCGTGACTGAACATACCAACCTTCCGAGGAATACTTACGATGAATGTGTGAATCAAATCCTGGCCGATTGCGATTCAGCGTACAAATATTTGCCTATTGCACACCGCGACTTTCTGGTGCCAAATGCGGGAGACAGGGTTTATGCCGGTGGCAAATACTGGGGACGCATGGATGGGATAACCACCCGCGCAATCAAATCGAATGTTTACCTGACATGGGCTAGCCCATTGTTCAATCCAGGTAACGACAAAACCCGATGGGAAATGGCCGCCAAATATGCCAAGGAAGTCATTGATTTTAAACTGATGGTTGATAATGTGAACAAGGGATTTAATCCTGCTAACGGGGTTAACTGGTTTGATCCGAACTTCCCAGGAATTGTTTTTGCTTCGAGGTACAACAATGGCAACGATGCGATGGAACGCATGTTCTATCCCGGAGGTTTCCAGGGAACAGGTTCGATGGGGGCATCACAGGATTTAGTGGATGCTTTCCCGATGAAAAACGGATATCCGATTACTGATCCGAAAAGCGGATACGATCCTGCTGATCCATACAAAGACCGCGACCCACGTTTTTACAGTGTGATCTTCCATAACGATGCAAAAGCAATTCGTTCCGGTAAAACTGAAGTGATGTACACATTCGAAAACTGGGAAGGTGGAAAAGATCAGGCCAATGCCACATCAACCAACAGCCGCACCAATTATCACATTAAAAAGATGGTTTGGATGGGGTTGAACTGGAAAGACAAATCGCCAAACCGCCAGCCACACGCCAAATTTTACATACGTTGGGCGCACATGTGCCTGAATTTTGCTGAGGCTGCCAATCATGTGGCTGGACCAACCGATGCTGCTAAATTTGGACTTTCAGCCAAAGATGCAATTAAGTATCTTCGCACACGGAAAAGTTATGATGGAGCCGCAGGTTTGGCCACCGACCCATATCTGGACGAAGTTTCGGCTGCAGGTGAAACCACATTCGATCAGTTTGTGAAGAATGAACGACGGATTGAAACATGTTTCGAAGGATTCCGGTTTTATGACCTTCGGCGCTGGGGAACTTCACTTGCAGAGTTAAATAAACCAGTTCACGGAGCTCAAATTATTAAAAACGCTGATGGTACTTTCACATACAACCTCAATGTTGAAGTTGAAGCCCGTCAGTTTTCTTCACATTTCCTTCCGATCCCATACGACGAAATGCTTCGGATGGATAAACTGGTACAGAACGAAGGCTGGGAGGCTTGGAAATAAACCCTTTAAAAAGAAAAACTATGAAAAAGATATTAATTCTTCTGTTCGTATCTGTATTGCTTAATGCATGTTACGACGATTACGTTAAAGACTACGAATATGATGGGGTTTATTTTCCTTATCAGCTTGATGTAAGGACGTTGGTTGTTGGCGAAGGCATGAAAATTCAGTTGGGTGTTGCACTCGGTGGAGTTAGCGATAACGTGAAAGACCGTGTTGTAAATTATCAGATTGACAATTCGCTGATTAATGCACAAACACTGGCTTCGATGAAAACTGCGGCTAACTATATTAAAAATGCAGTCAATCCCGTAACCGAGCTGAAACTGATGCCAGCCAACTATTACCAGTTAAGCGACAACAGCAAGTTTGTAATTAAAGCAGGCCAGCATTCTGCATCTGTTACCCTGAAGGCCGATTCTGCCAAATTTTTGGCTGATTTGTCAACGCTGGTTGCCACCTATGCCTTACCCTTGCGCATTACCAGCGCCGATGCTGATTCGGTATTAAAAGCCAAAAACTACGCAGTTATTGGTCTGAAATACGAAAACATGCTTTTCGGTAATTACTGGCATGGAGGTATAACTTATGTGAAAGATGCCAGTGGCGCCATGAAGGATACCATTGCCTACTATACGGCAATAAATGCTCCTACCAGCAAAGCATGGGTCTTAACTACTGTTGAACCTATGGCACTTACATCAAACGGGTATGCCGATGTTACCAATCCAACCAAACAGGAAATGAAACTTACCCTGAGCGGAAGTAAAATTACCGTAGGTAGTTTACCGGGAGCCAGTGTGCAGATTTTACCTGACGGCGATTGTACCTTCAATCAGGCCAAACTTTTACAGAACCGTAAAATTTACCTGAAATACAAGTATGTAAATGCCGAAGGAAATACTTGTTATGCACAGGATACGCTCACATTCCGAAACCGTATTCGTGACGGTGTGAACGAATGGCAGGACGAAAATCCAACCAATTACTAATAATCTCCGGATTATTATTATTGAATGAATAAACGGCTGTTTCCGGTGGAGACAGCCGTTTTTTGTTTTTTTTGAATACTGAAGGCACTGGCGGACTAGTTCTGCAATAAACTCAAAGAAGGTTTAGCAAACCTCACTCTATTCGCATGAAAGCGGCAGAGCCGCAAAATATTTGTAGTAAAAGAGTCAATAAAGCGGGTTAGGTGCAGCGCACCGGAATAGAGTACGTATTTATTTTAATATTCCGGTGCGCTGCACCTCTTTCGTGAATTGCAACTTATAAACTACAAATATCAACAGTGCTCTGCACCTAAAAGGATTGCATCATTTTACCCACACAATACGTTATAGACCCATAAATATTACAGCAATGAACTTACCGTCAAAGTCAGTATCAGTCCCAATACCGAAATAATACTTTCCATGACTGTCCACGATTGAAGCGTTTGTTTTTCGGTCATTCCGAAGTATTTACCAACCAGCCAAAAACCACTGTCGTTAACGTGTGATAAAAGGGTTGCTCCTGATGCAATGGCAAGTACAACAAGTGCGGTGTGTGTGGGCGTCAAACTAAAAACTTCCAAAACAGGAGCCATAATGCCAGCTGCCGTTATCATAGCAACCGTTGCTGAACCCTGGGTTACTCTGACAATAGCGGCAAGAATCCATGCAAGCAAAACCGGTGGCAACGAAGAATCGGCAATCGATTCGGCCATCATTTTGCCAATCCCGCTGTCAACCAAAATCTGTTTCAGAACACCGCCAGCCCCGGTAATCAGGATGATGATTCCGGCAGGCCCAAGCGCCTTGGTGCTCAGGTCAAGAATTTCTTTCTTGTTGAATCCTTTTTTTATTCCGAGAAAATAAATTGAAATTAAAGTAGCGATGGTCAATGCGGTAAACGGATGACCGATAAATCCAAGTATCTCTGGAATTAAACCTGCTGGAACAAACTGCTTTTTCACCATTACATCAGTAACAGTTGCGAGTAGTATTAAAAATAATGGAATGGCAATGATGCTGATAATCAATCCAAAAGATGGCAGGTCTTTTCTTGTTTCAGGATGAATTACGTCAATGTTTTCAGGAGGAAAAACGATGATTTTTTTACTGATGTACCGGCCAAAAACCGGTCCTGCCAGAATAGCAATGGGCAATCCAAGAATAAACCCCCAAAGGATAACATAACCCAGTTCGGCATTGATAATTTCGGCAACAGCAACCGGCCCGGGAGTTGGCGGAATAAACGAATGGGTGACTGCAAGCCCTGCCAGTAAGGGGATTCCGTAGTAAAGAACAGATTTTTTGGTATCACGCGAAAGGGCATAAACAATGGGGACAAGTATGATAAACCCAACATCCAGAAAAACCGGAATGCCAACAAAAAAGCCTGTCAGCACCATCGCAAAAGGAGCCCGTTTTTCGCCAAATTTTTTCACCAGGTAGCGCGCCATCGACTCGGCACCTCCAGAACTTTCGAGCATCTGGCCGAAAATGGCACCCAAACCAACAACGGTGGCCACAAAACCCAATGTTCCACCCATCCCCTTCTGGATACTTTCAATAATTCCGGAGAGTGGCATTCCTGTTGCAACACCCACAAACATACTGGTGATCAAAAGCGCTATAAAGGCATTCAGTTTTAATTTAAGTACCAGGAAAAGTAAAAATACGACGGCAAAAACAACGGTCAGGAGAAGATAGATAGTGCTCATAAAATTAGTTTCAAGTTCTAAGTTTCAGGTTCCAGGTTAGCCCTGAAAATTGGTTATTGGTTATTGAATATTGGTTATTTATTTTGTTTTTGACAGGTTACAATCAGCGGCAAACTCGTTTTGGTCAATGGTTCTGCTTTGAAACTGCCGCAAAATTCGAATGAACCGAATCCTGCTTCTTCCAACAATTCCTGAAGTTTATTCTGCCGGATTGCATAAAGTTTAACCGAATTGGAAATTTCCTGACCCGTTGATTTTACAGTAAGTTTGGTATTGAAATCAATCAGATCAGCGCCTTCTTCAAACACGTAATCGCGTTCGAATTTAATGTGTTCATTGTCAATTAAAGGAAGTGATTTGATTTGATTGTCAAGAATATGCTCATAGTTTAGTATTTGGATCGTGAGTTTTCCTTCGGGAGCAAGAACTTTGTATGCACCATGCAAAAATTTCAGGATATCGTCATCGTTTAACAAGTGAACGAGTGTATTTCCGAAGCAAATAACAGTGTCAAAAAACGATTCGGGATAATGCTCATCAATCAGGCGCATATCCAACTGTTCGAAAACCGGGAACATCGTATCTTCCGGTTTTTCATTTTGGGCCATTTCAATCATTTCGGCGTCGAAATCAAATGCCCAGATCGGGAAACCGAAACGTGTTAATGCAAACGAAAAATCGCCGATGGCACAACCAACATCCAGAATTTTTGCTCCGTTATAAGGCAAAATCCTGTTTAAAAACCTCACCGGTTCTGGATTTACAGGGAAAATATGCTGGTAATATTTCGAAATGCTGGTGTAAAAATGTGAAGACATAAAAATTATTTACAATTTAACTATTTACAATTTAACCATTTGACAATCTGAGAAACCATTCAAGATTCAAGATTTTAAATTCAAGACTTACTTAGGATACTCGATTCTGACGTGGTAAATATTGACCAGTTTTTCAAGCAAGGTGGCTTTCAGGAGACTGATTTCCCTAAAAGTCAGGTCGGCATCGATCAATTGGTTTGCCCTGATTTTTTGTTCCACCATCTTTTCGATCACTTCACGAATATTATCCACCGATTTTTCTTTCAGGCTGCGGGTTGCAGCTTCAATTCCGTCGATCAGCATCAAAACGGCTGTTTCTTTGTTCTGGGGCAATGGTCCGGGATAGGTAAACATATTTCGATCAACGTCTTCCTTCGGATTTTCTATTTGATACATTTTATAGAAATAGTCGGTTTGAGTGGTTCCGTGGTGTGTTGTGATAAACGATATCAGAATCTCGGGCAAACCATATTTACGTGCAAGCTTTACGCCGTTCGCTACATGGTCGATAATAATTCCGGAACTTTTCAGGTGATCAATCTGATCGTGCGGATTCATTCCAACAGCCTGGTTTTCGATAAAAAATTCAGGATCGAACGTTTTGCCAATGTCATGATAAAGCGCACCAGCCCTAATCAGAAAAGGATTTCCACCAATTTTGTGGATTACAGCTTCAGCCAGATTGGCAATCTGTATTGAATGCTGAAAAGTACCGGGCGCCTCTTCGGCAAGCTTTCGAAGCAAAGGCTGGTTGGTATCTGAAAGTTCGATCAGGGTAACATCGGATACGAATCCAAACATTTTCTCGAAAATGTAAATAAGCGGATAGGAGATGAAAATAAAAATACTGCTCACACCAAACCATTCAAGCGCAACATAGTTAATTGTCTCCAGACTGCCTTCCTGAACCATGGCCATCGCAAGATATACGATCGAATAAGTCAGAAATACCCAAAGTGCAGAGAAAACAATGTGCGAACGTTTGTGTAATTTATTGAGGCTAAATACAGCAATAACTCCTGCAATCATCTGAAGAATAATGTATTCATAACTGTTAGGTGCAAAAAAACCGATGAGCAGGGTCGTAATCATCAGTGAGAAAATGGCTGTTCGCGAATCAAAAAATATTCTGACCAGAATTGGCAATATGGCCATCGGAACCATATAAATATTAATTGCTTTGACATTTAATGCAAACCCGGCCAAAAAAACCATCAAGACAATCATCATGAAAATGAAGGTGAATTTTCTCTTGTGATCAAATATGTCGCGACGGTAAAAAAGCAAATAGAGAAACATCATCACGATAAAAATTGAAATAATAAGCAGTCGGCCCGCTATAACCAGAAAATATTCGATGTTGTCGCCTCTTTTTGTTTCGTAAGTCTTTTTAAGCGACTCAAGAATCATGAATTTTTCCTGCCCCACCAAATCGCCCTGAAAAATAATCCGTTCTCCTGCCTGAACCATCCCTTTTGTAGTCGAAAGTTTATCGAGCAATTGTTTCTTTTCGCTGCGGTTAAGTTGTTCATCGTAATAAAGATTTTCAACAACAAAATCACTGATATTTACCGCTTTCAAAAATTCAGGATATAACTTTCCGGTCAATGCACGAATCGTATCATTGAGTGTTGTATAAGCCGTTTTAATTGAATACAACTGAACGACAGGCGTTTTAATAGCCTTTTGCCCTTTTACAATCATAATTTCCGATTTTCCGGCGAGCTCATTATACGAATCGGTTGATTGTTGTAAAATACCTGTTTTGTATATCTCCTCTAAAATTTTCGGAAATTCATTAAACATGTCTGATGACCTTAATTTTTCATCGCTTTGGGTAAATTTCGAAATTGCAAGTGAAAATTCTTTGATTTCGGCACTTCCAACCAAGGTATCGAATGTGAAATACGGCTTGTATTTTATCAATAAAGAGTCGTTTTCTGTTTTAATTTCGGCTTCTGTTTTCATAATCGCAAAGTCGAAAGGAGCGATCAGCGTTTCGTGCCGCCATGGGCTTCCCTTTTGAAACTCATATTTGAAGCGGCTTTCTCCTGGAAATATTAAAAATATCAGCCCTATACCAACAATAAAAACCATTAATATGTAGAACCAATGATAAGACTGAACAAGACTTGTGAAAAAATTTTTCATAAATACTGATTTTTAGAACCTTTGCAATTTAGAAAGTAACTGTTAAGTTCTATCTTTGAAAAACTAAAATTAATAAAATCTTCGGTAAACTTGCACAAACAGCAATAAGTGCGGAACTTATAGTGCTGATGGCAAATTTTCATGAATAATAAAATCAAGATGAACTACGGTATTTCTGGTTTAAGTATCATTCCGGTGCGAAAAGAGCCTTCCGAACAAAGTGAAATGATCACCCAGATTTTATATGGCGAGCATTTCGTTGTGAATGAAATTATGCTTGGCTGGGCACATGTAAAACTGGCTTTCGATGGCTATGACGGTTGGGTGGACATGAAAATGATCACTCCGCTGACAGAAAAAAACTACCAAAGGATTGAGCAGTCACCATTTGCAGTATCGACTGATATTTTTAATATCATACCTATAAATGCCGAACAAACCATGATGATCGTTGCAGGAAGTACATTGCCTTGCTGGCGCCCGTACCTGAAAGAATTTTCAATACAGCAGGAAATATTTCAGCATAACGGAAATTTCACCTACAGAAAGCCAGCAAATATTCGTAAAATACTGATTGAGCAAGCTTTAAAATACTTTAATGCACCTTATTTATGGGGAGGCCGCTCTCCGCTTGGAATTGATTGTTCAGGCTTCACCCAGATCATTTACAAAATGGCTGGCATTGCCTTACCCCGCGATGCAAGTCAGCAGGTTCACTGCGGAACTGCATTGAGTTTTGTGGAAGAAGCACGGCCTGGCGATTTGGCTTTTTTCGACAACGATGAAGGGCAGATTGTTCATGTTGGAATTATATGGGAGAAGCGCAAAATTATACATGCATCCGGAAAAGTCCGCATTGATAATGTCGATCAGTTTGGGATTTTTAATGTCGAGACCAAAAGATACTCCCATCAGATGCGGGTTATGAAGCGGATAATAAAGGATTGAAGCCATGTTCACCTATTCCTACCCCCGCCCTGCCGTAACTGTTGATGCTATTTTGATCAGCAAACAAAACTCAGTTTTACTGATCGAACGAGGTCGCGAACCTTTTAAAGGAAGATGGGCGCTTCCGGGAGGATTCGTTGACATGGACGAATCGCTCGAAACTGCCTGCCAACGGGAACTGGAAGAAGAAACCGGAATCCTGATTTCGGATTTTATACAATTCAAAGCTTTCGGAGCTGTTGACCGTGATCCACGCCACCGAACAATTTCGGTAATTTTTTATGCTTTTACTCCTGACGAATTAATTGCCAATGCAGGCGACGATGCAGTCAATGCTCAATGGTTTCCGCTTGACCAACTTCCGGAACTGGCTTTCGATCATCAGTTGATTTTAGAGGAGTTTAAGGCGTTTCGAAGTAAGTGATTACTCAAATTTATTTTTACTAATCATCTAAATACAAATGATATGAAAAGTAAATATTTCCTTTTGCTGACAATGTTTTATTTTCTGGGTGCAGTGAAATCGAAGGCTCAGAATACATTGTATTTTATGGATCGGTTGCCTCAAAGCCAACAATACAATCCGGCATTGATCCCTAAAGTGAATTTTTATTTAAACCTGCCTGCAATAGGTTTCGAACAAATAGAGTTAAATAATTCCGGATTTAATTTGGGCGAATTACTCGATTTTACTGATAATTTGGGTTCATCAAATTACAATCCTGATGAATTTGTAAATTCAATTGGTGATTACAACAAAACCACTTTAGAATCAAAAACAAATCTCCTTTCTTTTGGCTTTAAACTGAAGAAAAGCGGATATTTTTCCTTGAATCTAAGTCAACGAAATTTTATTGATTTAACAGCTCCTCCTGATATTGTATATTTGCTTGATGACTTTGAAAAAATATCCGAAAGATTACCTATCCATATTAGTGGAATTAACCTGCAAATGAATGCCTTTTCACAATTGTCAGTTACCTGGGCAAAATCCATAAATAAAAAATTGACCATCGGAATTTCACCAAAACTCATTGGGGCATTGGGAGGAATTTCGACTGAAAGGCTAAGTCTTGATATTGAGGAAATAGAACCAGGTGAATATGAGACAAATTTTGAAGGAAAAATGGTGGTGGGTATGCCAGTTCCGATAAATCCATCAGCTCTGAACGAAAACGGAGAACTTATTCAAGATCAGGATATATTGGACGATGATTGGTATGAAAGCCTTTCTGCCGGTGATTTATTCCAGAACCCCGGACTGGCAATCGATTTGGGGGTAAATTATCAATTGGACCAAAAATGGTCGTTCTCGGCAAGCTTTCTCGACCTGGGGAAATCAAAATGGACAAAGAATGCATACAATCTCTATTATGATGGGGAAACTACTCAGGTTGATGATCTGAAGGATTTAAAGATTAAGATACCTTCCAAATTATTTGTCGGAGCTAATTACAATTTATCCAGGAATTGGAATACCAGCTTGCTGTATAGAAATGTCTTTTATGAAAGTGGAAATAATCAGTCTGCAACCCTTTCGCTAAACGGGTATGTTGGCCGGATGTTATCCACTTCGTTCAGTTATACTGCTGGTCAAACATTCAATAATCTTGGCTTAGGTTTAAGGCTCCGTTTTTTACCCGGAACAGACTTATATGTGGTAACTGACAACATACTTCATGCAATTAATTACAAAAATGTACAGTATTCCGCTATTGCATTTGGAGTTAACCTTTTGTTTGGAACACAGTCAAAAAACCAGGAGATTGAAGAACCTGAAAAGATCGAAGAGTAGTGCGGAATTCTGAATTACCAGTTTCCAATCATAAAGCTTCATAAAAAGATATTCGGCTATCAATAAATTCCGGAGAGATTCAGTAATTTGGCTTTGAAAAAGCTATTTTTAGAATCTGCTGAAAACAAAAACTGCCAGCATTTAGCCGGCAGTCTGTTATCTAAAGTCTAATATCTATTATCTTCTTGCTGAATTCTATTCAAAGCTATTCACTCCGGCCACTTCCGCATTTTTATCTACTTTCTTAATCAAACCCTGAAGTACTTTTCCGGGGCCAATTTCAGTAAATAAAGTAGCACCATCGGTAATCATGTTTTTAGCTGTCTGAGTCCAGCGAACTGGTGCAGTTAATTGCGAAATCAGGTTTTGTTTGATCACTTCAGGATCGGAAGTTGGCGCTGCATTTACGTTTTGGTAAATCGGACAAACAGGTGCAGAGAATGGAGTTGCTTCAATGGCAGCAGCCAGTTCTTCGCGTGCGGGTTCCATCAGTGGTGAGTGGAAAGCGCCTCCAACAGAGAGTTTCAAAGCACGTTTGGCGCCACGGGCAGTCATTGCTTCACAGGCTTTGTCGATTCCTGAAAATGAACCTGAAATAACCAATT
>DAITNH010000128.1:0-13433 GCA_036834745.1 Prolixibacteraceae bacterium | reverse complement strand
GAGAGAGAGTTAATGTAAGAAAGGCCGTTCCCCAACAGGAACGGTCTTTTTTTTATGGATGATGGCACCATCCAAATCTCATTCCCGAAAAAAGCACGAAGTCCAATGCATGGCTATTCAAATTTGATTAACATTACCGTTGAAATCTGGATAAATAATGAAACGATAACCATGAGAAAAATAATTTTAAGTATGGCTGCATTGATTGTTGGTCAGGCGTTTGTTGAAGCGCAGGAAAATATGACCTATCAGAAACCTTCGCGTGAGATTTTAGAGCTGGTTGATTATGAACGGGCTCCGTCGGTAATGATGGACGAGTTGAAAGAGAACATGGTTTTCACCTATCAGAATACTTACAAAACACTCGATGACCTTAATCAGGAGGAACTGCAGCTGGGTGGTTTGCGCATTAATCCGGTGACCAATATTTCAAGTTCGGTAACATATACCAATAATCTGAAGGTCCGGAAATTTCAGGATCTCAATTTGGTACAGGTAAAGGGATTGCCTGATAATCCGCGCATCACCAATCTTACATGGTCGCCCGACGAAACAAAAATGGCTTTTACCATTACCACGGCCAATGCTGTTCAGCTTTGGGTTTTGGATATTGGTTCGGCAACTGCAAAACGTGTTTCGGAAAAACCGCTCAATGCCAATATGGGCAAACCTTTTAGCTGGTACAACGACAATCAGCATTTATTGGTGCGAGTTATTCCTGAAGGCAGGCCGGCTCTGACTGATTTCAAAAGAAGCCTTCCGGTTGGTCCAATTATTTCGAACAGCGATGGCGTTAAGGCTCCAAACCGCACTTATCAGGATTTGCTGAAAAATAAAAACGATGAAGCCAATTTTGAAACACTGGTTACTTCCGAATTATACAAGATTAATATAAACGGAGAAGCTACATTGTTTATGGGTAAAGCCATGTATGGAGGCGAAAGTTTCTCACCCGATGGAAACTACCTGTTGGTAACTTCGCTTCAGAAAACCTTTTCGTACATGGTTCCGTACAACCGGTTTCCTTTCAAAAGTGTGGTGTGCGATTTATCAGGAAAGGAAATTAAGGTGGTGAATGAAGTACCTTTGTCAGAAGTTTTGCCCAAGGGATTTATGGCCGTTCGAAAAGGCAAACGCAGCCTGAACTGGAGAAATGACCAGCCTTCTGCACTTTATTATGCTGAAGCATTGGATGAAGGCGATCCGGAAAATAAAGTTGATTTCCGCGATGCTGTTTACCAATGGAATGCCCCGTTTAATTCAGAACCGGTTTTGCTGGCCAAAACCATCGATCGTTTTGGCGGCATAAACTGGGGAAATGAAACAACGGCTGTGTTATTTGACGATTGGTACGATACCCGCAATACCCGAACTTATTTATTCAACCCTTCCAATCCTGATGAGGTGCCCCGGGTTATTTCAAACCGAAATTCACAGGATATTTATTCCGATCCGGGGAATTTCGAAATGCACAACAATGCTTTTGGGCGAGATGTTTTGCTCATGGATAAGGACAACCTGATCCTGATTGGTGCAGGCTATACAAAAGATGGTCAGTTCCCTTTTATCGATCAGTTTAACCTGAAATCGCTCAAGACAAACCGGATCTATCAGTCAGCTTTTACTGATAAAATGGAAAGAATTCTTTCCATAAAAGATGTCAAAAAGGGCGAAGTGCTGGTTCAGATCCAGTCGAAATCAGAATATCCGAACTATTATTTGCGCAACCTGAAGAAAAAGATCGGTTTGATTCCGGTCACCCAATTCAAAAATCCATTTGAAAGCATTGCCAATGTTGATAAGTCGTTGATCAAATACAAACGCAAAGATGGTGTGGAACTTTCGGGAACTTTGTATTTACCTGTTGATTACGACAAGGTGAAAAAAGAAAAACTGCCACTTTTGATTTGGGCGTATCCAACCGAATACAAGGATAAAAACAGTGCCGGACAAAGCTCGTCGAACCCGAATCAGTTTACATTTCCGTATTATGGATCGTTTGTTTATTGGGTCACCAAAGGTTATGCGGTGTTGGACAATGCAGCTTTCCCGATTATCGGTGAAGGCAAAACCGAGCCCAACGATAACTTTATCAGTCAGTTGGTCGATAATGCCGAAGCTGCAATCAATGCAGTGGACTCGCTTGGTTACATCGACCGCAAAAAAGTGGCCGTCGGAGGACATTCGTACGGCGCATTTATGACCGCCAATTTGCTGACTCACAGCAACCTGTTTGCCTGCGGAATTGCCCGCAGCGGAGCATACAACCGTACCCTGACTCCTTTCGGATTTCAGAGCGAACAGCGCAACTACTGGGAAACGCCTGATGTTTACAATACGATGTCGCCATTTATGAATGCCGATAAAATGAAAACCCCGCTGCTTTTGGTTCATGGCGAAGCCGACAACAATCCGGGAACTTTCACCTTGCAGACAGAACGTTATTTTCAGGCGTTGAAAGGGCTGGGAGCTCCGGTTCGCATGGTTTTGCTGCCCAAAGAGTCGCATGGTTACGTGGCAAAGGAAAACATTCTTCACCTGCTTTGGGAGCAGGATCAGTTTTTTGAAAAGTATCTAAAATAGTGACTACGCAACCTAACACCTCTTTTCTGCATCTTTACACATGAACCCAGGCTAAAAAAAACAAATGAAGCGAACTTTCCTGTTCATTTGCATTGCTATATTCCTCTTTTCGTGCGAAAAAGATGGATTGACTTTTAAAGAGTTTGCCCCCATTAATTTTGATGTTTCTGAACGTATCCTGGAAGGGGAGAAGATTGAGTGTGTCGATTTTGATCCTGACGGGAATGCCTGGATTGGCGCAGGTTCCAGCCTGGTTTTTTACGACGGAAACAGAACGAAAAAATATGAAGGAGGTTCTGAAATCCTGGATGTTTCGGTTGGTCCGGATGGAAAAGTATGGATCGCAACAAAAGAGCAGGGACTGGCTTCTTTTTTTGATGGGAAGTTCACCTTTTATACAATGCAAAACTCCGGACTTCCGCGCGATTTGATTTTAGCGGTGGAAGCAGCTCCCGATGGCAGTGTTTGGTTCAGCAGTTCGGCACACATGCTTGGTGGGTTGATGCATTTCGACGGAAAAAAGTTTGAATTGTTTACTCCTGAAAACTCTCCGCTAAACAAGAATCTGATTATTAACCTTAAAGTTGATCATAGTGGAAATGTCTTTTGTGCAACATCAGGGACCGTCACGGAGACAAAAGTATTTATGATCGACAAGCACAAAAACATAACACCTCTTGGCGGAGATGCTTCATTTTACTGGATTGTGGCTCTTGATGTCAATTCAAAATCAGAAGCAGTAATTGTTACCGACCATTCATTGTCGTCGTGTATGGGTTGTTATACCAACGATTTAGTCATTTACCGGAATGGCAAGTGGAATAAAATTGAAGCTGACTTCGAATGGGACTTTTTTAACCGGATGTTTGTGGATAAACGCGATTATATTTGGATTCAGGGAAGTATGCCGGGCAATTATCAAAGTTATTTTGTTTATGACGGACGCGAATGGCACCGGTCGAAAAAGGATCAGTTACCCGATGCTTTTATTTATTCGGTAAAAGTCGATCCGCACAACAGCATCTGGTTTTGTACCGACGATGGAATCTACATTCTAAACCAATCATAAAACCAATTTTCCATGAAAAAATCCATCATTTTTATTGTCCTGATTGCCTTGTCATTTTCAGGAAAAGCGCAGTTTGCAGTAGATTATTATTACGACGGGAATACAATCGGTATTTCAACAAATCCAGAAAAGGGCCATTGGTTTGAATTCCGGATAAATACAGTACCGTATATTTTTTCCGACTGGAACCATTCGCAGCGTGGCATTCCTCAGGCATATTTCTGTTATAAACTCATCAGCGACGGCAAAGCGTCTCTGTATTCAGGAGTTGGCGCCGGCATTCCCATTTTGTCTGATGATATCAACACAGTTAATATCAGTATTCCGGTTGGACTTCAGGTAAACCCTTTTGCTCAGTTGCCCAAGCTTTATTTAACCGCCGAGTACAATCCGATGATCGATATTTTAAGTGATGAGTTGGAAATAACCAACACATTATCAGTAGGATTCAGGTACGTTTTCAGTAAAAAGGAATAATCAATGATAAATTACCCTTCCATCAAAAAAGTAAATCCTGCAATGGTTTTCCCTGAAAAAGCGTTTTCTTTGGATAACTAAATTCAAAACCAAAGACGATCATGAAAAATTCCTTTTTTTTACTGACTTTTATTCTGATACTATCCGGTGTCGATCTTTGTCAGGCTCAATCAACCAACACACTTTGGTACAGTAAACCCGCCCAGTATTTCGAAGAAAGTCTCGTTTTGGGAAACGGTAAAATGGGCGCTTCCGTTTTCGGAGGTGTACAATCCGATCAAATTTACCTGAACGATGCCACACTCTGGTCGGGTGGCCCGGTGGATGCCAATATGAATCCTGAAGCCTGGAAAAATGTCCCGGCCATTAGGGAAGCCTTGAAAAACGAAGATTACAAACTGGCCGATGAACTTCAGAAAAAACTTCAGGGTCGCTTTTCACAATCGTATGCGCCACTTGGTACTTTATTTCTGGAATTCAAACATGAAGGTGAGCCGCAGAATTATCACCGTGAACTAACTATTTCAGAAGCCATTTCGAAAGTCAGCTACGAAGTAAACGGAGTTAAATTTACCCGTGAATATTTTATTTCCTATCCCGATCAGGTAATGGTGATTAAACTTACCAGCAGCCAAAAGGGCGCATTAAACTTTGGGGTAAAATTTGAAAGTCAGTTAAAGAATACGGTTGCCATCTCCGATAATATCCTGAAGGCAAAGGGTCAGGCGCCTGTTCATGCCGAGCCAAGTTATCGCGGCAACAAGACTGATGCCGTGGTTTTTGATGAGAATGGGGGAACCCGTTTTTCGACACAGGTCAGGATAAAAAATACGGATGGAAATCTTACCGCCAACGATCAAACTGTTGGACTTTCAGGAGGAACCGAAGTCCTGGTTTTTGTTTCGATCGCCACCAGTTTTAACGGGTTCGATAAAAATCCAGTAACAAACGGGTTACACGCTGAGTTGATTGCCGGAAATCAGTTGAAAAAGGCATTCCCGAAATCATTCGAAAAGTTAAGAAAGTCGCATCTCGCCGATTTTCAGGAATATTTTAGCCGCGTTAGCCTGAATCTTGGCAAAACGGATGCTCCCGATTTACCCACAGATGAGCGGTTGAGGCGGTATGCAGAAGGCAAAGAAGACAGGAACCTGGAAGTTCTTTATTTTCAGTTTGGCCGTTATTTGCTGATCAGCAGTTCCCGTACTCCGGGCGTTCCGGCCAATTTGCAGGGCATCTGGAATCCGCATATTCGTCCGCCATGGAGCAGCAATTATACCACCAACATCAATGCTGAAGAAAATTACTGGCTGGCCGAAAATACCAACTTGTCGGAAATGCACCGGCCTTTGCTTGGTTTTATAAAAAACCTCGAAACAACCGGAAAAGTGACTGCCAAAACTTTTTATGGTGTGAATGGTTGGGCTGTTTGTCACAATTCGGATATCTGGGCGATGAGCAATCCGGTTGGAGAATTCGGTCAGGGCGATCCGGTTTGGGCAAACTGGAACATGGGCGGCACATGGCTGAGCACACATTTGTGGGAACACTACCAATTTACCGGCGATAAAAAATTCCTGAAGAATGAGGCTTATGAACTGATGAAAGGCGCAGCTTTGTTTTGTCTGGAATGGATGGTGGAAGACAAAAACGGTAAACTGATTACTTCGCCGTCCACTTCGCCTGAAAATAAATACATTACTCCGGAAGGATATACAGGCGCAACGTTATACGGCGGAACGGCCGATCTGGCGATGATCCGCGAATGCTTTCAGCAAACCATTCAGGCTTCGAAAGTATTGAATCTGGATGCCGATTTCAGGAATAAACTGGAAGTGGCTTTGGCCAAACTTTATCCGTACCAGATCGGCAAAAAAGGAAATCTTCAGGAATGGTATTTCGATTGGGATGATCAGGATCCACAGCACCGTCATCAATCGCATTTGTTCGGACTTTTCCCCGGAAACCACATAACCCCAGCTACTACTCCGGAATTGGCAAATGCCTGCCGGAAAACGCTCGAAATTAAAGGCGATGAAACCACCGGTTGGTCGAAAGGCTGGCGGATCAACCTTTGGGCGCGTTTGTGGGACGGGAATCATGCCTATAAAATGTACCGCGAATTGCTGAAATATGTTGAACCCGATGGTGTCAAAACCACTTATGCAAGGGGAGGAGGAACCTATCCGAATTTGTTCGATGCCCATCCACCTTTTCAGATTGACGGTAATTTTGGCGGCGCTGCTGCAGTTGCCGAAATGCTGGTACAGTCAACCGAACACGAAATCCGCTTGCTCCCGGCATTGCCCGACGCATGGGAAAGTGGTTCGGTAAAAGGAATCTGTGCACGCGGCGGTTTTGAAATAACAATGGAATGGAACAACAAGGCCCTCAAAAAACTAAGTATTTACGCTAAAAAATCAGGCAAAACAAAGCTTTATTATGGCAACGAACAAAAAGACATAGCCTTGAAAGAAGGGCAGACCTTGGAATTGAGCTGGTAGAACCAAAATGATTGTTGATCTTAGTAATCCTATGAATTTATAATTCAAAAATATTCATCGGATAACTTTATATTTCCAAACTCACCCCATCGTCAGCAAGCTGACTTTTCCCCTCTCTTTAAAAAAGAGAGGGGGAAGGCCGCCTGCGGCCTTTGGGGTGAGTTTGAAGTTTTAATTTTATTTTTCTGGCTATTCAAATCTGGCGGCAAATCCTCCTGCAGGCAACATTTTAACCGGCAGTTTATCGCCTTTCTTTACTGATAATTCATTGCCGGCAAACGATTTATTATCAGTTCCATCAGTTATTATTTTAACCTGATAGGTTTTTCCTTCGGTCAGAAAATCAAGCGACAGGTTCATCTTTTTTTCAACTTGTTCGCCATTGATGCCTCCCATAAACCATTTTTCTCCAGAACGACGGGCCATTATAACTTCTTTTCCGGGATAGCCATCCACCAATTTTGTTTCGTCCCAAACGGTAGGCAATTGTTTGGTGAAATCCTGTACATACTCAGGCATTGCTTTGTAAACATGCGGAAAATCTACCAAATGAACCACTCCAGCTTCAAAAACAATGGTCAGTGCCAGTTCATTGGCAGAGGTGGTCAGGTGAGGATATTTTTTATCAGATAAACCAAAAGGTGTGTAATCCATCGAACCTACAGCATTCCGTGTAAATGGCTGGATGGTATTGTGCCAAACCGCAGTTTCAGGATATGTTTCGCGGAACATGTAACATTCTTCGCCAACGATGGCTTCCATGCCAACAAGGTTTGGCCAGGTGCGCTGCCACCCGCGGGGCAAAGTACAACCATGAAAATTCACCATCACCTGATTGTCGGCTGCATCTTTCAAAATACCGATGTATTGCTGAATGATGTGCTGTTTGTCGCTCTGGAAAAAATCAACTTTCACGCCTTTCACGCCCATTTTGTGCAGTTTTTCGAATTCAGCTTTACGGGTATCCTCATCAAACATCAGATCGCGTGGCGCTTCGGTAACTGAATTGTGTGGGCCGCCCGAATTGTACCACAACCAGATTCCAACATTCTTTTTTGCAGCATATTCAATCAATTGATCAATATTTCCGCCACCTTCCATCATGTTCCAGTTGGCATCGACCAGGAAATAAGGAATTCCCCATTCCGAAGCAAAATCAATAAAAGCAACCATGCTTTTGTAATTTTTCGGACTGTCAGGATCGGCCCACCAGCTCCACGATGCAAGTCCCGGTTTAATCCAGCCAATGTCTGAAATTTCTGAAGGATCACTTAAATCGGTTATGATCGTAGTTTCGGCAATGGTCTCTAACTTTTCACCAACAACAATTACCCGCCATGGAGTTGCCCAGGGTAGCGACTCCGATGTTGGGTTGGCACTGCCAAGTCCCATTGCTTCATTTTCGCCGGGATACTGAACCGTGTATAGACCTCCGGCTGCATTCTGAGCGAGTCGCGATGCACAGTAGGTACCGTCAAGCCCGGCTTCAGTAAGTAAAATCCATGTGTTTTTTGTTTCGAACAGACTTGCAAAACACCAACCTTCAGCTTCAGAAGATGCTTCTCCTATGCTGGAACCATTGGTGTAATTGCGCTCATATCCGGGACTGTATTTTGTTATGCTGTCGTAAGGCTGAATCCATGCTTTTCCCTCCGCAGGAATTTTAAAACAGGTTAATTCTTTTGTGATTTCATAGATTCCAGAGCTTGTTTCAGGAAACCGGTATTTAAATGCTACTCCATCATTGTATGCACGGAGAATTAATTCGATTTTTGCCTTTTGATCATTTTCAAAAGTTACGGTTAATTCGTTTGCATTGTTGTTGCATTCCAATTGTTTCCCTGTAACCAGTGTGTATTTTTCATCGATCATTTTTTGATTTCCAACAGAAACAAATGATAAATTGCTGCTGAATTGAGCATCATTTCGTTCAATTCCAACAGGAGATTCTTCAATAATTACAGTGTCGGACATAAGCACCTGATAATATAGATGACTATCTTTTTCATACAGTTTAAAGGAAATTTGCTGATCTGGTGACACTACTGTCCACTCTTTTGGCTTCGAACATCCGGAAAAAACGACGGCCAAGGCCAGTAAAATTAAATTGAAAGACGTTTTGGTTCTCATATTATTTGGGTTTTGGTTATTTAATATGCCGGTAAAAGTACAGAAAAATATTTCTGAAGGATCATTGACAGTTTCTAAAAGAAGATCGAATTTACTTGGAATGAGGATAAAGGAGGTGTGAATATTTATGAAATATGATATTCTTGAAGATAGGCTGAAAAGCAAAAAACCTGAATATCGTTGATACTCAGGTTTTTATGTTGGCGGAGAGAGAGGGATTCGAACCCCCGGACCGCTCACACGGTCAACGGTTTTCAAGACCGCCGCGTTCGACCACTCTGCCATCTCTCCAAACGCGGTTGCAAAAGTAGAAAATATTTTTAATCTACAATAGAAATTATAAAAAATCAGACATAAATATTTTTTTTAAAAAAGTCTTCATAACGGTTGTTTTTTTGAATCTTATTTTGGAATTTAGTATCTCATTAAAATGAACCTTTTGAAAGCATTGATTTTATTAAGGTTTTCTTTTTTTTCATATGTTTTTTTTTTGTTAGTCTTGATAAATGATTTTTATTTCACATATTTTTTAACTCTAAACATGTTTACTTATGAACAAAGCACAATTAATCGATGCAATTGCTGAAAAAGCTGGTTTGACCAAAGCCGATGCAAAAAAATCACTGGATGCTTTTGTAGAAGCTACTTCTGACGCCCTTAAAAATGGCGATCGTGTTGCTCTTATCGGATTCGGCTCTTTTTCAGTTGCTACACGTAGCGCAAGAACCGGAAGAAATCCTCAATCAGGTAAAACAATTGAAATTCCTGAAAAAAATGTTGTAAAATTTAAACCAGGTGCTGAATTGGCAGATGTTGTATAGTCTATTCCTGTAAAATTTACAAAAGGGCTGCATAAATTTTATGCAGCTCTTTTTTTTATCTTTGCCGTGCAAAAAAAAATTACATGGATACTAAATTGATTCAGTTTCTTTCCGAATTTGTAACTCCTGACAGACTTACTTTGTTTAATAAAATACTATCGCATCGAACCAATTACCTGACTATTGTACTCGAAGATCTTTACCAGACACAGAATGCCAGCGCAGTATTACGAACTGCTGAATGTTTTGGAATTCAAAATATCCATGTTATTGAAAATACCCATGCTTTTCAGGCAAACAAGGATGTGGTCAGAGGTGCTGCCAATTGGGTGACTGTAAACCATTACAACCGTACTGAAATGAATACTCCTGAAGCATTGCAGAAATTGCGACAGGAAGGTTACCGGATCGTTGTTGCAACACCGCATGAACACGATGTTGATTTGGAGAATTTTGATTTGGAAAAGGGAAAGTCGGCCATTGTTTTTGGTTGCGAACGGCCCGGCCTTACTGAATGGGCAAAAAAGGAAGCCGATGAATTCATGAAGATTCCGATGGTGGGTTTTACCGAAAGCCTGAACGTTTCGGTGGCTGTTTCAGTGGTAGTGCACCATTTAACGCATCAACTCCGCAACCATTCAACCATTGACTGGCAACTTACTGAAAGCGAAAAGCAAAAAGTAATGCTCGATTGGCTGCGCGTATCGCTAAAACGTGTTGATTTATTAGAGAAAAAATTTGAAGAACTGAATAAATAACTGAAAACATGGAAGTTTTTGCTGAAAAATTTGCTGACCTGAAAATATTGAGATTTGCAGTACCCGAATTTGAAATTCACGACCTGAATAAAAAATTATACATCTATCATCTTTCTCAGGCGGCTCTTTGTGGACGCGATATTTTATGGGATCAGAATAACCGGTTCAATTTGAGGATTCGGGAAGTACTCGAAACAATATGGAAAACATTTACAGGAACCCGCGATACTGATCAGTTTAAATTGTTTGAAGTCTATGTGAAACGGGTCTGGTTTTCAAATGGGATCCACCACCATTATTCTACCGAAAAAATACCTGCGGGTTTTCCAGAAACCTATTTCAATGAGTTGGTTGCAAAATCAGATTGGACAGGTTTTAAAATACATTCAGGACAAAGTTTTGAAGCATTCATCACTGAAATTCGGGAGGTTATTTCTAATCCTGAAAAAGAATCAAAACGGGTAAATCTTGAACCTGATAAAGACTTGCTAACATCGTCAAGTAACAATTATTATCAGAATGTAACCCAAGGCGAAGCGGAAGTTTTTTATGCTGAACTAAAAGCCACGGCAGGAGCAGAGCCGGTTTCGTTTGGACTGAACTCGTCTTTGGTAAAAGAAAATGGCCATTTGAAAGAACAGGTTTGGAAGGTGGATGGAAAATACGGAAAAGCGATTGAACAGATTGTCTTTTGGTTGGAGAAAGCCGTGAATTATGCAGAAAACGACCTTCAGAAAAAATACATCAGACATTTGATTGAATATTACAAAACAGGCGATCTGGCCTTGTTCGATCAGTACAGCATCGATTGGGTGAAGGAACTGGAAGGTGATGTGGATTTTGTAAACGGTTTTATTGAAGTGTACGGCGATCCGTTGGGAATCAAAGGCAGTTGGGAATCGATCGTGAATTACAAAGACAAGGAAGCCACCAAGCGGGCAACTATTTTAAGCGAGAATGCGCAATGGTTCGAGGATCATTCACCGGTAGCCCACGAATTTAAAAAGACAGCAGTAAAAGGAGTGAGCGCTAAGGTGATCAACGTGGTAATTCTGGCCGGCGATTGTTATCCGGCAACACCCATTGGAATTAATTTGCCGAATGCCGAATGGATTCGCGAAAAACACGGCTCAAAATCGGTGACTATTGAAAATATTACACAGGCTTATTTTCTGGATTCGATGAACAATGGAATGCTGGAGGAATTTGCGGGTTCGGTGGAGGAAATTGAAAGGGCGCGGCAATTTGGCTATATGGCCGGAAACCTTCATACCGATTTGCACGAATGTTTGGGCCATGGCTCCGGAAAAGTGCTTGAAGGCGTGAGTACCGAAAACCTGAAAAACTATTATTCGACCATCGAAGAAACCCGCGCCGACCTTTTCGCTTTGTATTATATGCTAGACGATCAAATGCTGCAGCTTGGATTGCTTCCATCGGTTGAAGCTGCCAAAGCTGAATATGATACCTATTTGAGAAACGGACTGTTGACTCAATTAACGCGCATCGAACTCGGAAAAGATATCGAGGAATCGCACATGCGCAATCGCCAGTTGATCGCCCGTTGGGTTTACGAAGCCGGAAAAGCGCAAAATGTGGTCGAATTCGTCCGGTCAGAAGACAAAACTTACGTCAGAATTAATGATTATCAGGCGTTAAGGGAATTGTTCGGGCAATTGCTGAAAGAAATACAGCGGATTAAGTCGGAAGGCGATTTTGAGGCAGCCAAACAACTGGTTGAAAATTATGCTGTTAAAGTTGACCGGACACTTCATGAGGAAATACTGGCGCGTTTTAAAAAACTGGATTTGGCTCCATATTCCGGATTTTTAAATCCTGTGTATCAGCTTAAAAATTACCCTTGCGGAACTCCTGCCGATGTGCAGATTTCGTACGATGAGGAATATTCGGATCAAATGCTTCGGTACGGCAGCGAATTTGGTTTTTTAGTCAACGAATAATTTACCAGCTCGAACCGTATCTCGGCATACAAAATCCTCTGGTTTTGCCCTTGACCTGAAGTCTCAAAAACAGGGCAGTTTCTGCGTTCAGAGAACCATTTATCCCTGGGGCGAATAATCTCTCGAAAAAATAAAATCAGTCAGGAGAAAAACGATTCCGGCTCGATAACGTTTTGTATGGGTATAATAAAGCAAGCATTTTTAGGTGCAGAGCACGTTGATATTTGTAGTATATATGATGTAAGTCACGCAATAGGTGCGGTGCACTGAAATATAGGCACATATTATTTGTATTGTTCCGGTGCGCTGCACCTTACCAGCTTTTATCAATTTTTTTACTACAAATATTTTGCGGCTCTGCCGCTTTCTGATAGCTAAGGATCCGACGGCTGACGGATTTTATCATAGTAAGTAATTGGACATTTCTTTAATTTAAAATAGACAAATGAATACTTTACTCACACTATCCGTTATAGAACTACGATTCCTCACTTTTCTGTGGATGGAATCGTTTTTTTTTCATATTTCGCCAAATCAGGGGATAATATATAGTTTTCGATAAAAAAAATATTTCAATTTTAGTCGCCTGTAATATAGGTTGTTACTGTTATATTTTTTATATTTATACATATAAAGCTGAACCAATATTATATCTCTACAACCCAATTGGGTGTCGTAAATTGGTATTCAGGCCTTTTTAAAAGTGATTCCCAATTGCTTAATTGCCGCTGTGCGAACGGCAAACTTTTCTTTATCTCCAAAAATACTTTTGAATTCAGTCTGATCCATATAATCCGGTAATTCAAAATAATCCAGATTGAAATAGTATAAATCTTCCATACATCAACTTGTCTTATAAGCAAATTGAAAAACCTTTAAAAAAGTCATGCTTTTACTTTGAGTGAGGTCATGATCACATCATTTCATTTTAAACAAAAAAATCAAAAATCATGAAAAAAACAGAATTCGATTTAAACGGACCGGATGTAATGAAACTATCCTGGTTATTGAGTAATGGGCAAGTAGTAATGCTTACCTGCTGCAACTCCGAAAAATCAATCAATGGCATAATTACAGCTTGCTGGGTGACACCTACCTCTCATGAACCGCTTTTAATAACGGCATCAATA
>DAITNH010000127.1:11447-13480 GCA_036834745.1 Prolixibacteraceae bacterium | reverse complement strand
GTCGTCGCCATTCTTTTGAAACTCCATTCCTTTTAAGGGATGGAGTTTTTTTATGCTTACACCCCACTAGCGCGCACTGAAGATACTGTCCGCAAGCAGGAGGATGGAATCGCCATTCCTTTATCAGGAGAGCGTTTTTATTTACATTGAACTTTCCTTGAACAGATTTTGTTATTTTATACATGTTTAACTAAAATCTATCAGCTATGAAAATTAAAAGTTTACTTTTAGTAGCAGTATTTGCAATTGGATTTTCATTTGCAAATGCGCAAGTCGTTCAGCAAGGTGACAAAGTGTTAAACCTTGGTATTGGTCTGGGAACCGCATTATACAGTGGCGTTGGTTATACAGGTAGTGTACCGCCAATTTCCGGTTCCGTAGAGGTTGTAATAAAAGATGATCTGTTTGATGGGAATGGTGCGATTGGTGTTGGAGGTTATCTTGGTTATGCGGCTTACAAATGGAAATATTCATCATTCGACTATGGGTGGAAGTACAGTAATATTATAATTGGGCCGAGAGGCTATTTGCATTATAATTTTCTGGACGATCTGGATACTTATGCCGGATTGATGCTCGGGTATAATATTGTTAGTTCAAGTCAGTTTGGAAGTTATTCCTATGGTGGCTACAACGCCACATCAAGTGGTGTAATTTTTTCCGGTTTTGTTGGTGCACGATATTATTTCAGTGATAATCTGGCTGCAATGGTTGAACTAGGTTCTGGAATTGCCTACCTTAATTTAGGAATAGCGCTAAAATTCTGATTTTAAAAATATAATTGAAAGAGGCTGGCTTTATGGTGGCCTCTTTTTTTATGCAAAAAATTATCCCAGAAGGGAAATTAGGATGAATCTCTTTGGAATGATCACATGTTTTACTCCAGCTTTAATTTTCGTATGTTTGAATTGGTAATGCCTGATTATAAAAACCAATCAAATGACAACCCGCCGAAATTTTATACGATTGACTGTACTTGGAAGCGCTGTTTTGGCCGGAGGAGCCTGCAATGAATTATTTGCTTCGCTCTCGACGCACGACAAACTTTCCACTCTAAGCAACGAACTTCTGGAAACATGGGTAAACGCTTTGCTTCCGTTACAAATTACCGATCAGTCAAATACCGATAATTTTGGGGGAATCTGGTGTCCGGCTTGCAAAAGGGTTCATGGTCGGGTAGCGGATGCCATTTATCCGCTGATGTTCATGGCAGATAAAAAGCATGAGCGCAAATACGTTGATTCAGCAATTTTGTTGTATCGGTGGATGGAAAAGAATGTGAACCAACCCGATGGTGCGTGGCTGAATGATGCTGAAAAGAATTCATGGAAGGGAATTACCGTTTTCACTTCCATTGCACTTGCCGAAACTTTGATAAATCACGGATCGTTGCTCGACAATGGCTTCAAGAATGAAATTGAGGAGAGATTGAAAAAAGCCGGAGATTTCATCTACAACAATTTTTCAATGGGCTACGGAAACATCAATTATCCGATAAATGCGTCTTACGCGCTGTCGTTACTTGGAAATTTACTCGGAGTGAAAGCGTTCAGTGAAAAGGGGAGGTATTTTGCACACGAAGCGCTGGGGTTTTTTAGTAAAAACGATCGGTTTCTGCATGGCGAAGGTGGTCCGTTTGATCGGCCAAGCGCCAAAGGTTGTTATTCTGTCGATTTGGGATACAATGTTGAAGAATCGCTGCCCGCGCTTGTTTTATACGGAAAGCTGACCAATGACCAGGATGTACTTGATGCAATTGTTCCGGTACTGCAAACGCACATGGAATTTATGCTTCCGGATGGAGCCTGGGACAATAGCTGGGGAACGCGGAATTTTAAATGGACTTACTGGGGAAGCCGGACTACGGATGGGTGCCAGCCTGCATATACGCTGATGGCCGATCGTGATCCAAGGTTTTACAAGGTTGCACTAAAAAGCACGGAACTGTTGAAAGCCATTACCCACAAAGGAATATTGTACGGAGGACCTCATTATGTGTCGCACGAAGTTTTGCCCTGTGTTCACCATACCTT
>DAITNH010000127.1:0-11347 GCA_036834745.1 Prolixibacteraceae bacterium | reverse complement strand
ACGGAGGACCTCATTATGTGTCGCACGAAGTTTTGCCCTGTGTTCACCATACCTTTTGCCATGCCAAATCATTGGCAACGATTCTGGATCACGGAATTCATCCGCCAAAAGTGGATTTGGAAAAGCTCATACTTCCCCGCGAAAAAGTTTATGGAAGCCGCTTTTATCAGGACATTCAGACTTCGTTGATATCTGTCGGAAAGTTCAGGGCAACCATTACCGCCTACGACCGGGAATATACCATGAAAAACGGGCACGCTTCCGGAGGAGCATTGACATTGCTTTGGCACGAAAAAACCGGGCCAATACTTTCAGCAAGTATGAATGAGTACCAAATGAAAGAGGCCGGAAATATGCAGCCCGACAATGATCCGCTGTCGATGCCACTTACTCCGCGTATCGAAATGCTGAAAGACGGTCGTTTCATGAATATTTGCGATTTAACGGCTACAATGGAAATCAAAGAAGTCGGGAAGGAAACGGTAGTCACTTCGCATTCTCGATTGGTTGATCAGGATCAGGTTTCTCCGGTTTCGGGCGAAATCAAATGCCAAACGGTTTATACTTTTCTGGAGGATAAAGTCATTCTGGAATTTAGTATTGAACAGACTAACATGAGCGATTTGATTCGGGTTGTTTTTCCCATCATTTCCAAATCAACCGAAAAAGTTGATGTGCTTTCCAGTCGCCACATTCAAGTTCAAAAAGAGAATGGGATGGTAAAAATCACTTCTGATTCTGATATCGAATTACTTCCAACCACAGGCAATCGTATCTTTAATTTTGTTCCCGGATTCGAAGCCATTCCGCTTGCCATCAGCAAAGACAACTGCCGGATTGAGATTGAAGTGGTGTAAAACAGTTGTGCAGATAATAGTTCCTGCTATGTTAATTATTGCCCATAACCTTTTCACGCAAATCCGATGCTGGGTTATTTTTTGTAACTTTAGCGATATCTGACATTTTTCGGACATCTTAATAGGAAGTAGTATTTGCTTTTCGATGCCGGTTTTGTCTTCATTAAAGATTTTAAATATGGGACTTTTTATTATATCAAACCGCTTGCCGATGAAGGTGAGCAAACCTGAAAATGAATTTATTTACGAACGTAGCGAGGGCGGACTTACAACTGGGCTGGGGTCTTTGGAGGATTATCAGGACAAGCACTGGATTGGGTGGCCGGGAATGTTTTCTGATGACGAGCAGGACCAAAAGCAAATAGCGTCTGATTTATCGGCAGAAAAATTACATCCGGTATTTCTTGCTGAAGATCAGATTTTGAATTATTACGAGGGCTATAGCAACAGCATGATTTGGCCGCTTTGCCATTATTTTTATACTTATATTCAGTATGAAACAAAATTCTGGGACTCCTATCAGGAAGTAAATCAATTATTTTGCGATGAAGCAGTTAAATTGATAAAACCCGGCGACATGGTCTGGATTCAGGATTATCAGCTGATGCTTTTACCAGCGATGCTTCGGGAAAAAATTGACGGAATCAGCATTGGGTATTTTCACCACATTCCATTTCCATCTTACGAATTGTTCCGGGTTTTACCTGAACGTGCTGAAATTCTAAAAGGGCTGATGGGCGCTGATTTGATCGGTTTCCATACCCACGATTACATGAGGCATTTTATCAGCGCTGCTTACCGTGTTTTGGGGCTCGACAGCGATTTGGACGAGATTCATTATGGCGACAGGGTTGTTCATGTGGATGCTTTCCCGATGGGAATTAATTATGACCTGCATTACAACGCGATACTGGACCAAACGGTGCTGAAAAAAGCCAATGAATTCAGGAAGAACTTTGGCAACCACAAATTGGTGCTTTCAGTTGACCGACTCGATTATAGCAAAGGAATTATTCACCGGCTGAAAGGTTTTGCTCAGTTTCTGGAAAACAATCCGGAATACAGGGGAAAGGTTTCATTGGTGATGGTCGTAGTTCCGTCGCGCGACAGCGTGGACAGATATGCCGACCTGAAGACCAAAATTGACGAGATGATCGGCTCACTGAACGGTTTGTATTCGACGCTTGACTGGAGCCCTATCTATTATTTTTACCGTGGATTTCCGTTCGAAGAACTGATGGCCTTGTATCACATAGCCAATTTTGCACTGGTAACTCCTGTTCGCGATGGGATGAACCTTGTTGCCAAAGAATATGTAGCCGTAAAACGCGATGAGCCCGGAATGTTAATTTTAAGCGAGATGGCCGGTGCAGCAGCTGAATTGCGGGAAGCTATCATTATCAATCCCAACAATATTGATGAAATTGAAGAGGCTTTGCTGGAAGCTTTGAAGATGCCCGAAGACGAGAAAAAAATGCGGATGGAAAAAATGCGCAAGACCCTTTCAAAACAAACGGTTAACAAATGGGCGCACGATTTCACAACCGAATTGGCTTCGATAAAAGACATCAATACTTTGCTTCAGAATAAAAAAATAAACACTGATTCGATCAAGGAGATTCAGAAATTATATAAAAAAGCTGCCAAAAGGTTGATCGTATTGGATTACGACGGAACGCTTGTGCCGATTGTGAAAAATCCTGAAATGGCCATTCCTGACAAGAAATTGATTGAAACATTGAATCTTTTAGCGTCGGACAAACGGAACAATTTGGTGATCAGTAGTGGAAGGGATACCGAATTCCTGGACAAATGGTTTAACGAGCTCGACATTAATTTGGCTGCAGAACATGGCGCATTTTTTAAGGAACACGGTAAATGGCAGGAAAATGTAAGGACAAAATTTCCTGATGATGATGAGTTGTTGGAAATTCTTCAAAAAGCAACCGATAAAACACCCGGATCGAGAATAGAAATGAAAAAGACTTCCATCGTCTGGCATTATCGTAATTGTGACAAATGGCTGGCTGAACTCAGGCAACAACAACTTGTCAACGCGTTGATGACTCCCTGCGTGCGCCTAAACCTTCAAATCATGCGGGGTAACAAGGTTATTGAAGTGAAAACGGTGGGTGTTGACAAAGGAATTGAAGCCACCCGGCTGATGGATGCTGATAATTATGACTTCGTGATGGCCATGGGCGATGACATTACTGATGAAGACATGTTTCACGCCATGCCTGAAGATGCAATTACCATAAAAGTGGGTTCAATATCGGATCATGCCAGGTTCAGTTTGCCTCAGTCGGATACCGTGAAATTTCTGAACAGTTTAATTTCTGAAAAATAATAACCCAATCGATATGGATAATACAGTCAACACAATAAATTTTACAGCAATATTCCTGATGGTTGTTGTAATTGTAGTTTTTCTTTTCATTTATCTGTTTATTTATAAACGGCTCAAGGTTTATACACAAAAAACTGCCAATCTGTGGGATGATTTTATGCTGGACATATTTAAAATTCCACTTCTGTGGCTTTTGGTGTGGATCATGATCAAATCATTTGCTCATTTGTTCCTGAAAGATCTTACCGTTTTCAAACATTTGATCCATGCCAACAACATTGTGCTGATACTTTCGGTTGGCTGGATATTCATGAAATTTGTGAAGTTGGGTGCCTATTTGCTGAATAAAAGGCTTGATGTAAATGCAGCAGACAACTTGAATGCAAGAAGAAGGCTTACCCAACTGACAGTTTTTCAGAATATTGCAGATACTGTAATCGTAATTGTTACCATCTCGGTTGTGCTGATGACTTTTGATGGAGCCAGAGCTGTCGGGACAAGTTTGCTGGCATCGGCTGGCGTTGCAGGGTTAATTATTGGGTTTGCGGCACAAAAGAGCATCGGGATGTTCCTGGCTGGTATTCAGATTGCCATTACGCAGCCCATCAGTCTCGACGATGTGGTAATTGTGGAAGGTGAATGGGGCAGGATTGAAGAAATTACGCTCACCTACGTGGTGGTGAAAATATGGGATGAGCGGCGGATGATGCTGCCAGTCACTTATTTCCTTGAAAAACCTTTTCAGAACTGGACCAGATCCAGTGCCGATATCATGGGAACTGTCTTTTTTTATGTCGGCTACGATCTTCCGGTGCAGGCGATACGGGATTTTGTGCCTGAAATATTGAAAGACAATCCCAATTATGACGGGCGTGTTTTTAATGTGCAGATTACCAATTCCAACGAGTTGTACAAAGAGATGCGAATTTTGGTCAGCAGCAGCGATGCCTCAAAGAACTGGGACTTGCGAACCGAAGTCCGCGAGAAAGTCATCGACTTTATTCAGGCCAATTATCCCGACTGTTTTGCGAAGGTACGGTTGAATCACAATAACGTTCGGACCAATGTGCAGTAACGTTATTCAAAAGATACCGCAACTGTTATTGCTAAATAATTTACCTGTATGTTTCTTTTAAATCTCAACGCTCATTTTCAAGTGCTTCCCAAATCCTTGACGAACTATTCTCATCAATGTTGTAAGCCTGATGTCTGATGCGTCATTTTCAATGCGGGAAATGTAAGTCTTTGTCGTACCACATTTTACAGCAAGCTGTTCCTGAGTCATTCCATGCTCTTTGCGAAGTTCTTGAAGCATGACACCAATTTTGAAAGATTCAAAACCTTCTTCAAATTCTTCCCTTTCAAGTGTTCCCCTTTTACCGTACTGCGCATCCAAATGGTCAGTAAAGGATGTTAAATTGTTATTTGTCTGCTTTTTCATCGAAATATTGTTTTTTTAATTTTTCAGCTAATTCAATTTCATTTTTAGGTGTTTTTTGAGATTTCTTTTGAAATCCGTTTAGCAATATTATCAGTCGTCCTTCATCAAAAAAGCTAAAAACCCTATAAATATTACTGCCAACTTCAACTCGAACTTCGAAGATCCCGGTAGTATCCTCCATGTATTTGAAATACTTTTTTATGTATTGTCCTTTATTTGTAATAGCGGTAATAAGTTGCAGATGTAATTTATGGACGTATAAATCTGGACAAATGCCGTTCTTCTGAAAATAACGCGGCAGTATTGATCAAAGCCAGATGCGAATATGCCTGTGGAAAATTCCCCAGTTGTCTTTTTGTTTCAAAGTCGAGATCCTCGCTGAACAGTCCAAGATGGTTTGAATAGCCGACTATCTTGTCAAAAATCTCCTTTGCTTCTTCTGTCTCGCCAGTTACATAAAGTCCACGGATGAGCCAGAAAGTGCAGATGGTGAATGATGATGAAAGCCGTCCAAAATCATCGGCATTCAGATACCGATACATTAGTCCCTTGTAAAAAAGCTCTTTTTTTATGGCCTGAACTGTTTTTTTGAATCGTTCGTCAGTTCCTGAAATGAAGCCGTATTCCTCCATCAGCAAAAGCGAGGCATCCAAATCTGTTTCATTGTATGTTTGGGTAAAACTTTGCATCTGTTCGTTCCAGCCATTTTTCAGAATGTCCTTTCTGATCCTGTCAGCCTCCTTTTTCCAAAGTTTCGCATATTCTTTCATGTTCAGCAAATGGGCAATCTTAATTCCGCGGTCGAGGGTAACCCAGCACATCACTTTCGAGAAAACGAAATGTTTGTCGGAATTGCGGATTTCCCAGATTCCGTTGTCCGGGTTTTCCCAGTCGGCAATTACTGCGCGAATGATGTTTCGTACCACTTCCCAAATGTCTTCAATTTCGTCGAGTGTTCCCGGAAAGAATTTGTAATACTGATAAATTACATTCATCAAATAACCATACACATCATTTTGCTTTTGAAAATAGGCGGCATTTCCAACCCTGACAGGTCTTGAGTTTTCGTATCCTGCCAAATGCGAAAGCTCTTCTTCGTGAAGGATGCGTTCGCCCCGGATACCGTACATGATCTGAAATTTATCCTGCTTTGTTTTCAGGATTCCTTTGATGAAAACCATAAACCGGCGGGCAGCTCCGAAATGGCCCATGTCCATGAGTGTTTCTATCGACATGGAGGCGTCGCGGAGCCAGCAAAAGCGGTAATCCCAATTGCGCACTTCGCCAATGGTTTCAGGAATACTGGTTGTTAAAGCGGCCAAAACCGCACCGGTCGGATGAAACGACATCAGTTTTAAAACCAGCATACTTCGTGTAATGATCTGGTTATGAGTTTTGAATTTTTTTGATCGGTTTACCCAGTTCAGCCAATATATTTTTGTGCGGTTGTATTCAAGTCCAACCCGTTCAATGTCAATATTGATCAGCTTTTGGTTATTCGACAAAAGTATAAACTGGTCATTTTCAAGCACAATTTCTTTTTTGCCGAGAATTAAAGCAAATTGAAGGCTTGAATAGAGATAAACACAGTCTAAAATATCATCGATGTTGTGTGTTCTGATAAATCGTTTTTTGACGGAATGAACAACCTCCTTCTCAGCATATTTCATCTTTGGGTTGTAATTTATCCTGAATGTGGGCTTTCCTGATAATAGCCTGATGTACCGGTAAATCTCAGGAGGAAGATAATGATTTTCATCATTCAGTTTATAGCGGGGCATAAAATCAAGCACTTCAAAACTGCCTTCTTCAGAAGTAAATAGTGTGCTCAAAATATTTGTGTTCTCCACATATTTTTGGGTGATCGAATATTTATCAGAAACCTCGAAGTTAAATTCGCCTCCTTTTTCCACATCCAGTAATTTGGAAAAGATGGATGGCGAATCAAAATCAGGAAAGCAAAACCAGTCAATACTGCCTGTTTCTGATATCAATGCTGCACTTCGGCAATTTCCAACCACCCCGTAATTCAAATTTTGCATAACTGTCCTCTCTCTGTAAAGCGCCAAAATTAGGCAAATGTTACCGATTAAAAAGTGAAGCAATGTTAATTCTTGTTCAGGAAAAATTGGGGTTGTTTTAGTTGTCGGAAATCAGGGAAAGTTTATCATTAGAATTTCAATGTAAAACCTTATCTTTGCACGTGTTATATTAACGAAAATAAATTTTTAATTATGGGTAGATCGCAGGAAACGTTCAACAAAAAAGAAGTAAAGAACAAAAAAGATAAAAAGAGAAAAGACAAAGAAAAGAAGCGGTTGGACAGAAAAGACAACGAGAAACCAAGCAGCCTCGACGACATGATTGCTTATGTTGATGAAAATGGCATGATCACTTCCACTCCTCCAGATCCCAATAAAAAGAAAGCCATCATTAATTCAGAAGATATTGAAATCAGCATTCGTAAACAGGAAAATATTCCTTACGACCCTGTTCGAAAAGGAACAGTAACTTTTTTTAATGATTCGAAAGGATATGGATTTATCCGCGATTCGGAATCTCAGGAAAGTATTTTTGTACACGTAAACAATGTGCTCGACGGGATTAAAGAGGGAAATCTTGTGACTTTTGAAGTTGAAAAAGGACTGAAAGGATTTACGGCTGTTCAGGTTAAACTTTTTAAAGAAAAAGTGGTTTAGTCACAGTTTTGTTATAAAAACTTAATCGTTTGGGGCAAAGTATATCCGTAAATTCGGTTATTTTTACCAAATATTTAGATATAAACGGTTCATTTCTGAAAAGGGATGAACCGTCATAGTTTTAATCTGTTTGAAATAAGAATTAAATCTTCTAAAATCATTTTTAAATGAAACGTAAAACATTAACAATTGCGGCAATCATATTTTTATCGCAACATGTTTTCAGTCAGGACAGTTATCTTAAAGTGGAAGCAAAAGATTCCCTGTTGGTTTATACTGGCGGAACAAAATACGAGGTAAAAACCTTTCCACAGAAGTTTAAAGCCAAAAAGCCTAAAAATGTAATTGTAATGATTGGCGACGGAATGGGTGTGGCACAGGTTTTTGCAGGCATTACAGCCAACGGCGGACACCTCTTTCTTGACAATTTCAAACATGTTGGGTTTGCGAAAACAGCATCCTCGGATAATTACATTACCGATTCTGCTGCTGGCGGAACGGCTCTTTCAACCGGAGAAAAAACTTACAATGGTGCCATCGGGGTAAATACCGATACTGTTGCCATCAAAACTATTCTTGAAATGGCCGAGGAAAAAGGATTGGCCACCGGATTGGTTTCAACCTCTGCAATTACACATGCCACACCTGCTTCGTACATTGCCCACCAGGGAAGCCGTGGAAGCTACGAAGACATTGCAGCGGATTTCCTGAAAACAGATATCGATGTTTTTATTGGTGGCGGATACAAGCACTTCACCCAACGCAAAGATGGTCGGGACCTGACCCGGGATCTTCAGCACAATGGGTATCAGGTACTGCGCAATATGGACGAAATTGCCAAGGTTAAAACCGGTAAACTTGCAGGTCTGACTGCCGACGAGCACAACGAGGTTTTTCCAAAACGTAAAATGGATCTGCCATTGTCAACTGAAACTGCGTTAAATATTCTTGACCAGAACAAAAAAGGATTTTTCATTATGATTGAAGGATCGCAGATCGACTGGGGCGGACACGCAAACAATACAATCTATATTGTCAACGAAACCCTTGATTTTGACCGTGCGATTGGGAAAGCCCTTGAATTTGCAGCCAACGATCGTGAAACGCTCTTAATTGTAACAGCCGACCATGAAACCGGCGGAATGGCAGTCGCTGGTGGCGATCTGAAATCGGGAATGGTAAAAGGGGCATACACAACTGGTGGCCATTCTGCCATTATGGTTCCTGTTTTCTCCTATGGTCCCGGCGCCGAAAATTTTACCGGCATAATGGAGAATACCGACATTGCAAAAAATATCATGAAGTTACTGGGCTTGTAAAGCATTCAACAGCTGAGCGCGTAAAAAACTATGAATGAAAGCATTGCTTTCGTTCATAGTTTTTTACTTTTGTGGACTTTATTAAAATACAAAAACGAGAGATTTTTATGAATAATTCACTCGAAGTACTTGATCATGTCCGCCTTAATTTTTCGCCATCCGGGCTGGTTTTCCTGAATATTTCCCTTGCATTTATCATGTTTGGTGTAGCGTTAGGCATTAAAGTCGAACATTTCAAAGATATTTTACGAAATCCAAAATCGGCCATTGTCGGGTTTATCAGCCAGACATTTTTATTGCCGGCGCTCACATTTCTGTTGGTTTTATTGCTCAATCCAACGCCTACTGTCGCGCTGGGAATGATTCTGGTGGCTGCGTGTCCGGGTGGAAATATTTCAAATTTCATCAGTTCCATGGCCAACGGAAATGTAGCACTTTCGGTAAGTCTGACCGCGATTTCAACAACTGCGGCCATTTTCTTTACACCATTCAACTTCGCTTTTTGGGGCACCATGTACATCGATTTTTACAATGCGCATGGCGCTGAAGGATTGCTCCGCCCGTTGGTAATAGATAAAATCCAGATGTTTCAAACCGTTTTCATTCTACTCGGAATTCCGGTGATCATCGGTTTGTTTGTCGCAGAAAGATTCCCCCGTTTAACCGAAAAAATCAAAAAACCGATCAACAGAGGTTCACTTCTGTTCTTTATACTGATGGTAATTGCAATGCTTTCGGCCAACTTCTCCCAATTTACCAGTTATGTGCACCTGGTTTTCCTCATCGTATTGATTCATAATGCACTCGCTCTTTCAACCGGTTACTTCTTCGGAAAACTAAATAAGCTGAACATGACCGATCAGCGCACCATCGCCATTGAAACAGGCATTCAAAATTCAGGATTGGCACTGGCGCTCATGTTTAATCCCAAAATATTTCCTCCTGAAATGGAATTGGGTGGAATGGCTATTATAGCAGCCTGGTGGGGAATATGGCACATCATCAGCGGATTGACCATTGCATGGTTTTGGTCGCGCAAACCTGCAATCGCATGAGCATAAAAAGTTGGTCGGTTGGATATGAAGTTATCCGAACTTATGTACGCTTTGCTTTTTGGCTCACGCACAAAAGCGTGGTAGTAAGCGGCCGTCAGCAAATTCCCAAAGGCAAACCGATCATATTTGCCGCCAATCATCAGAATGCGCTGATGGATCCGTTGGCAGTGGCCTGCACCAATTCATTTCAAACTGTCTGGCTTGCACGAGCCGATATCTTCAAATCGAAATCGGCACAGTCGTTCCTGAAATACATTAAACTTCTGCCGATTTACCGTATTCGCGATGGAAAGGACAATCTTTCGAACAACGAACAAATATTTGAGGAAGTCACCCACATTCTTGAAAATAACCAAACAATAGGCTTGTTTCCTGAAGCTGCACATTCGGGCAGAAGGCAAATGTTGCCTCATAAAAAGGCCATTCCGCGCATTGCACTCGAAGCCGAAGCGAAAAACAATTTTAACCTGAAGTTACAAATCGTACCAGTCGGTATTTTCTATACTCATTACTGGAAGTTTAACCGCACCCTCATTGTTCAGTACGGCAAACCCATTGAAGTGGACCGGTACCGAGAAGAATATACTGAAAACCCACAAAAAGCAATGCTCAGTCTGCGCGACGAAATTTATGACCGCATTGGCCCGTTAACGCTTCAGATTAACAGCAAAACGCATTACCAGGATTATGAAGATATCCGTCAACTGGCAGGGAAATCCTATTCGGGTAAACACTTCTTCAGTAAAAATAAATTTCTGCAACGTTTTTATGCTGAACAGGAACTGGTTTCAGGAATAGAGAAACTGGAAAACAGCCAACCCGAAGCGTTTGAAAAAATCATTGAAGAAACCAACATGTATTTCCGGACAATTAAAGGATTGCGACTAACTGACGGGCAGATTGTAAATGCCGGAAACGCAACGTGGGCGGTACTTGCAGTCTGGTTGACCGCCTCCATATTCTCTTTCCCGCTATTTGCCTTCGGATTTCTTTTCAATGCAGTTCCATTCTTTGTTCCAAGGATGACAATACGCCCAAGGGTGAATGACACTGCTTTTTTAAGTACGTTCAACTTTGTTGCAGGATTGGTCGTGTTCCCAATATTTTATCTGATGGATGCTTTATTGGTATTCAAATTTACCGGTTCCGTTTTTATTGCTTTGATCACATTTATTCTGATGCCATTTGCCGGGAAACTTGCCTTCAATCTGCTTCTTTTTTATAAGAAAATAGTTCAAAGCCTTGCAATTAAAATCCGGCACAAATCCCTTCTGGCACAAATAGTAAAAAAACGTAATGAGTTGATCGGATTGATATTAAGAAATATTTTATAAATTTTCGAAACGTAATACCTATAAATTCACATGAAAAAAGATCAGGACAATTCAAAAACGCTTAAAAGTAAATATGTACCTACGGCCGAATTCTATAGCCAAATAATTGATAGCCTGCAGGATTATTCAATTATTACGCTGGATGAAGATTTTTTAATTAATAGTTGGAGTTCAGGCTCATCTACTATATTTGGTTATGAGACTGATGAAATTATCGGGAAACCCTTTGAAATAATTTTTACAGCAGAAGATATACAAAATGGTATTCCGAAAATGGAAATTGATAAAGCGT
>DAITNH010000126.1:0-13482 GCA_036834745.1 Prolixibacteraceae bacterium | reverse complement strand
CTTCGTCCCAATGAAAAATGCATTTTATTAGGAAGAGGAATGGCTAAATATGAGCTTGGAGACAAATCAGGAGCATGCCGGGATTGGAACCGGATTAAGGCCTTAGGTGGCTTTGAGGGAGATGTTTATCTTGATAATTATTGTGAAATGAAAGGATACTTTGACATGATTAGTGCGTTACAGGGGAAGGAATAGAAGTTAATTTCCAAATGATTCAGCAGGTGAATTTACTTTACTCAGCAGGTGACTTTAAGTCACCTGCTGAGTTGATCTATCACAACTTTTTTAGCATCCACAATCCACAGCCGAAGTGTTTGGTATCGCCTAAAGGCGCTGACAGGTATTCAAATCCGAACTTCTCATAAACTTTTACTGCAAGGTTCAGTTCGGGCAGTGTTTCAAGGTAAATCTGTTGAAATCCTTCCTCTTTCGCCATTTCCAAACATCGTTCCATCAAGGTGCGGCCCAATCCGATGCCGCGGGCTTCGGGCAGCAAATACATTTTTACCAGTTCGCAGGTGCCGTCGGGCAAACCTTCGGTTGGAAAAATGCCGCCACCGCCCAATAATTTTCCATCAACTTCAGCAACAAAATAAGCAGACTTTGGTGTTTGAAACAATTCGAACAATGCGTCGGTTGTCGGATCAAAAAAGACCGTTCCCGGAACATTGGCGCCAAACTCAGTCAGCGTATTCCGCACAATTACAGCCAATTCAGGATTATCGAAGGGCTGAATTGGGCGGATGTGGATATTAGATGGGAGTTGGGAAAGTGGATTTGGCATCAGATCAATTTGAATTTTAAACAATAATTGGCTCTAAAAAGGTAGTGATATATAATTTTGCCGATAACTCAAAGTCAAACAAATTTTGAAATTACCCAATTTTACTTTTACAGACTATGTGGATCGATAACCTTTAGCCCATTGATATTTTTAAAGTCAGAGATGTTTCGGGATAATAATATCAAGTCGTAAACCAAAGCTGTAGCTGCAATAATTGCATCAGGTAATTTAGTCTTATATTTCTTACGGATATCAATGCTTACATCCACTACAGAATTTGTCAAATCAAGTATAGTAGCATCGTGCATAAAATTTGCAAGTAATTGATAATGCTGTTCCGGAGCATTAAAGCCAAGCACTTCAATTTTGGAAATCACCGATATATTGGGCACTTTATCAATGATTTGATTCATAAATTCCATACCCGTCAAAGGAAGTTTTTGACTGAGGTAATCTATGACGGCATTGGTGTCAATTAAATACTGCGACTGTTCCATTCATTGCGACTTTCATTTACAAAATTTTGAATTTCATCAGCAATATCTGAAGGTAATTTACCTGCATATTTTTCTGAAAGCTTTTGTTGGGGCTGAATGCTTTTTTTCAGTACCTTGATAATGTGCAAATCTTCCAGATCGTCCAAAAGTTTGTATGCCTTGTTGTTATTTATTTGTATGAGTACTGTTTCCATAACTTAAAATTCATTTATAAATATAAACAAATGTACAAAAATAAAGGAACACAAATAAAACAGAGTGGGGATCAGAAATTTCAACTTTCGAAATTGAGATTGAAACCTAATTCTTCACTAATCTATCAATTCATTCCTTTCCACCATTCTGTTGTTTCATTGGGTTCATTCAGGTTAACTTCCTCGCCAATCATCGGATGGAAGATCGGAATATTTAACCGATGCGCCTCTTTGGTAACCCGCTCAATCGGTTCGTCCCAGGCGTGCAGAGCAAGTGCAAATTTGCCCCAGTGAACCGGAATGAAGGTTTTTGCTTTTAAGTCGATGGCCGCCTGAACGGTTTCTTCGGGCATCATGTGAATGTATTTCCAGGAATGATTGTACTGACCGCATTCGAGCAACGCAAGGTCAAAAGGTCCATGCTCAATTCCTATTTCTACAAAATGGGTATCGTAACCCGAATCTCCTCCAATGAAAATCTTTTTCGAAGATGTTTGCAATACAAACGAAGCCCACATTGCCTGGTTTCGCTTGAAACCTCTTCCGGAGAAATGCCTGCCGGGAGTTGCAGTTATTACAAATCCTGAATCAAGCACAGCCGATTCGTTCCAATCTTTTTCGATGATTTGATCGGGTGCGAATCCCCAATGCTCCAGGTGGGCACCGGTTCCCAGGCTGGTAATTATCTTTCCAACTTTCGGCTTCAATTTCAGAACTGTTTTAGAGTCCAGATGGTCCCAATGATCGTGGGTAATGAACAAATAATCGATTTCAGGAAAATCTTCGGAGGTATAAATATCGCTTCCCTCAAAGCTTTTCACCATAAACGAAAAAGGCGAGGCATGACCGCTGAATACCGGATCAACAAGCATGGTTTTTCCATCAATCTGCATAAAATACGACGAATGCCCAAACCATACCAACACGTCTTTTGCAGGATCGAGCGTTAAAAGATTTGTCTTTTTCGATGGTAAACTGCCAACCGCTTTTTTCCGTTTACTGATTTTGAATATGCCATCCCTTATCATATCGAGTTTACTTGCATCCTCAGCAAAAACAGGCGTAAAATTCAGATTCTGGAACTGCCCGTCCCTGAAGTTCGGTGATAGGTGAATGCGTTTCAAACGCTCGCCAGTTGCAGTTTTACCGAATTTTGGATGCTGCATAAACAAAGAGACGGCCAACACAAATGCTATTATTACAGAAACTATTATTGTCATTATCTTCATTCAAATTAATTTACAGATACTATTGCTAAATTTTGGAAAACGTGCAATCCAAAAGAACAGCAATAACAATGGAATATGGCTTTCTGTTTTGAAAATCAGGAATTACTCATTGCAGAACAAACACAACAAAATTGGAATTATCCTGTTCTAAGTTTCAATATTTATAAGATAGGTATTTCTGTTCAAAAACACGCCAGTTTTTCAGTACTTTTTTAGTTCTATTAGCTGTTTAATAAAACATCTGAAAAGAGAAAATCCATTAATATTGAATTGATAATTAGAGAGAAATGGCTTAACTTTATTGAATAAATCGAAACCGCTTACGAAAAAGTATAAATTTTAAACCATCGTTTATTTTGTCAGTAAAACCTAAAATACCAGTCATGATAGTCACCGGCTTTCTGGGAGCCGGCAAAACAACCTTTATTAATAACCTTTTGGCGCAAAACGAAGGAGTTAAAATTGGTCTGATAGAAAACGAATTCGGGGATACTTCCATCGATTCCAGATTAATAGCCGACTATAAACCCGAAAGTATCATTGAATTAAATAATGGCTGCATCTGTTGTACAATTTTCAATGAATTTGCGATGACACTTCAGGAATTGATTAAGAAGCACGATCATCTGGAACAATTAATCATTGAAACCACAGGAATAGCCGACCCCGGCCCAATCATCGAACCATTTTTTCAGGATGAGGAGTTAAAACGTTTATTTGAACTGAGCGGAACTATTTGCCTTGTTGATTCAGTTAACTTTATGGAACACATTTCCGGTTCCGAGCAACAAAAGCAGATCATCCTGAGCGATATGATCATCCTGAACAAAGCGGGGGATGTTGATTTAAAAATGCTCATCAGTATCCGCAAAAAATTGGCAGCACTCAATAAAACTGCCATGGTAATCGAAACAGATTATGCCAGGGTCGAAACCTTGTACTTGTATCAATTGCAGCCGGATTTGCAGGACGAATTTGTCAGAAAATTAAGAAAACCGTTTTACTGCGAACCCGAGAATGGTGAATTTCACAGTTTCACCATACGGTTTGGAGGTTATATAAATGAAACCCGCTTTCGGGATTGGTTCAAATATTTTGCATCGCTGCACCGGAAAGAGGCATTCAGAATAAAAGGGATGGTAAATTTCGAAAACAATCCGATGATCGGGATGGTACAATCGGTTGGGGGGATGGTTTCTGTTTCGGAAGGTTCGGTGATTAATCCGTATGCCCCGCTTGAAAACGTTCTGGTTTTTATTGGAAAAGAAATCAGCAAATACCAGATTGAAAAAGAAATTCAACAGTTTTTAATTCAGGAAGACCAACCAAAAAGGCAAACTTAACAACGCGAGCAAAGTGCTTAATACAACTGCCCGTGAAGCAAATTCGGTATTTAATTCATACTTCATACAAAGCGCGTAGGCGGTAAGTCCCATTGGCATAGCTGCTTCCAAAATCCAGGTACGGCTTAACTGCAAATCCATAAAAGGCTTCAATGTCAGGAAAAACAAAAGGGGCAAAACAAAGAGGATTACAACACTGAAAGCCAGTACTGGCAACCATTCACGAAGTTTTCCTACTGGCTGTTTTCCCATGAACAATCCAAGCGAAAAAAGTACTACTGCTGTAACTGAATTGGCAAAAATATCGAGGCCCGACATGACAATTTTCGGCAACTGAATATGATTGACGGCGATAAAAATGCCAATAAAAACGGCGATCAGCAATGGATTTGTTACCAACCGCAAAAGTAATTCCCGGATATGGACTTTATGGTCGCCAAAATATTCGACCAGAAAAATTCCCAGTGTAAACATCCAGAAAATATAAACCGACGAAATCATGGTAGCCTCGGGCAAAATATGATCGCCAAAAGCGCTCCTCAAAACAGGAATCCCCAGATACGCCACATTTCCATACGAAACGGCCAGAAACAAAGTACGGCGGGTGCTGTTCTTTAATTTCAGAAGTGCTGATACCGGGAAAACCATCAGCATTGATATTACGATCCGGGCCGAATTCCAGCCAATAAGGCTGCCATACAAATTCATATCCCACTCCAACCGCGACAAGGCAACCAAAATCAAGGCAGGGAAACCAATCCAGAGTGCATAATTGTTCAGTATTTCGAGCCATCGGTTGTCAACTGATTTATTGCGGCTAACAACCATCCCGACAAAAATGACGAGGAACAACGGGCCGATGGATTGAAAAGCGGAGAAGAATTGCGACATGAATATTTTGTTAGAGACGCACGATCGTGCGTCTGTACTATCAATATTAATTTTCTGAATTTGCAAACGGATCGGTTACAAACGGACGAACATCGGTGAGCAACATCCCTGCGGTTTGAGCAGCCTGCATCCCAAGTTCGCCATCTTCAAAAACCTGACAAAATTTCGGGTCAACATTCATTAATTCAGCACATTTAAGAAAAGTATCCGGTTCCGGTTTATGCCTTTCAACATCATCTGCAGTCACAATGAAATCGAACAAATGATCAATCTCTAATTCCTGCATCTGGAGCATTGCACTTTGACGGCTGGCACCGGTTCCAACAGCCATCGGGATTTTTCCATGTGCGTTTTTCATCAAATCAATCACTGCGTCATGCGGCTTTATTTGGTTGATATTTTTCCTGAATTCCTTTTGTTTCATCGCAACCAATTCCTCCGCATCAATTTCCAGATTTTGCTCCCATTTGATTCGCTCGGCAAAGCTGATGGTTGGCGCACCGGTCATTTCAACCAGAATGCGTTCATCAAAAGTACAGTTTAACTTTTCGCACACCGAATGCCAGCTGGCAATGTGTACCGGAAGCGAGTCCGACAAGGTTCCGTCCAGATCAAAAATCAAAGCTTTCGCCGATGGATGTATTTCAAGTTTCATTTGTTTCAAATTTTAGGCGGCAAAATTAACAAACTTTTATACCTGAATACAAATCTGAACGATTCACTTGCCAATCCAAAGAAAAATACTCATTTTTGCATGCCTACCAGTTCCTACCGGTGGGCATCGAAATATTGCCATTTTTCTAACTTAAATCAATTTTTATGAAGTACTTATTATTAATAGTGTTTGCCGCGATCTTTGCAACGAGTTCGTGTAAAAGCAAATACGAAAATGTGTCATTTGAGGAAAAGACCCCGCACGACTGGGAAAACCCGGCCATTTCTGAAATTAACCGGGAAGCGCCACGTGCCTACTTTATTCCTTATGCCACAGCCGAACAGGCAATGCAAACCGATATCTGGAAATCTCCTTTCATTCAAACACTGAATGGAACCTGGGAGTTTAAACTTTCCCATACTCCTTACGTTCGCCCGTTCTACTTTTTCAAAGACGACTACGATACCGAAGACTGGACCACCATTCAGGTTCCCGGAAACTGGGAAATGCAGGGTTTTGATGTGCCAATCTACGTCAACGTGCAATATCCGCACGAAGCAACTCCGCCAACCATACAAAAACATTACAATCCGGTAGGTTCTTACAAACGCAGCTTCACCATTCCTGAAAACTGGAAAGGACAGGACATCATCCTGCATTTTGGTGCAGTAAGTTCTGCCATGTATGTTTGGGTAAACGAACAAATGGTTGGATACAGCGAAGACAGCAAAACTCCGGCTGAATTTAATATTACAAAATTCCTGAAAAAAGGAAATAACTCACTGGCGGTCGAAGTTTTTCGCTGGAGCGATGGAAGCTATCTGGAAGACCAGGATTTTTGGCGCATGAGTGGTATGACCCGCGACGTGTTCCTGATGGCCCGCAACCCACAGCACATCCGCGATTACCGGGTTTCGTCGCCGCTGGTAAATAATTACCAGGATGGCGATTTCAAATTGGATATTGAAGTGGTCAACTCTGCCCAAACCGCACCTTCAGTAACATTGGAGGCTGTTTTGATGGATGGCGAAACTAAGGTTGCTGAAATAAATCAGAAGATACAAACCGGAACTCAACCAGTTTCTGTTTCAAATAGCATTATGATTCCGGCAGCAAAACCATGGACTGCTGAAAATCCAAATTTATACCAACTGCTTATTACGCTAAAAGACGAATCGGGTAAAATCATCGAAGTACTTCGTCAGGATGTGGGTTTCCGTACTGTTGAAATTAAAGACGCTCAATTGCTCGTGAATGGTGTTGCCATTTATTTAAAAGGCGTAAATATTCACGAACACAACGACATTACCGGTCATTATCAGGATGAAGCAACCATGCTGAAAGATATTCTCCTGATGAAATCGCACAACATCAATGCTGTGCGTACTTCACACTATCCGCAACCAGAACGCTGGTATGAACTGTGCAACCAATACGGAATTTTTCTGGTTGACGAAGCCAATGTTGAATCGCATGGTATGGGCTATGGTGAAAAATCGCTGGCAAAAGATCCGGTTTGGAAAGATGCCCACCTGTTCCGTACCCGCAACATGTTCGAACGTGACAAGAACCAACCTTCGGTAATTATCTGGTCGCTTGGAAACGAAGCCGGTAATGGCGTAAACTTCGAAGCAACTTATGCCTATCTGAAATCGGTTGACGCATCTCGACCGGTTCAATATGAACGTGCAGGAAATGGCGCAAATACCGACATCATGTGCCCGATGTATGCACGTATGAAAAACATGGAAGACTATGCCAAAAATAAACCAGCCAAACCATACATTCAATGCGAGTATGCCCACGCCATGGGAAACAGCGTTGGAAACCTTCAGGATTACTGGGATTTGATTGAGAAATATCCTTCACTACAGGGCGGTTTTATATGGGATTGGGTCGATCAGGGTATCCTGACAAAAGATTCAGCCGGAAATGAATTTTGGGCTTACGGTGGCGATTTGGGTGGTGACACACTTGCAACCGATGGTAATTTCTGTAACAACGGAATTATCAATCCCGACCGTACCATTAAACCTACTTTGATCGAGGTTGGAAAAGTTTATCAACACATCGGTTTCAAAGCTGTAAACCTGAACAATGGCGAAATCGAAATCAAAAACAAATATTCGTTTACCAACCTTTCTGAATTTACATTCACCTGGGAAGTGGTGGCCGATGGACAGGTATTGAAATCAGGAGAAATTACAGATTTGGATTTGGCTCCGAATACAAGCAAAAAGGTTCAGTTGGATGTAAAAGTGGACGCTCAGCCAGCAACTGAGTATTTCCTGAATATTTCGGCCAAACTGAAAACGGCCAAAGGTATTCTGACTGCCGGAACAAAACTGGCCTACGAACAATTCCAGTTGCCTTTCCTGAAAAAAACAGTTCCGGCTTCAATGAAAAGTTTACCGGCTGCGACTTCAAAAGAAGAAGGAAACATGTTTGTTGTTGAAGGAACCGGATTCAAAATCAACTTTAGCAAAGACGATGCTACCCTGAAAAGTTATCAGGTGGATGGCAAAGAAATGCTGCTAGCCGGACCGGTACCAAATTTCTGGCGCGCACCAATTGATAATGACTTTGGAAACGGCCTTGATATACGCAGCCGTGTTTGGAGAAAAGCAGGAGAAAAGAAAACAGTAAAATCGGCTACCGCAAAACAAGTGGGTAATGAAGTAGTCGTTAATTTCAACTTCGACCTGAACAACGATAAAAACCAGGTGATTGCCAATTATAATTCTATTTATACCGTACTTGGAAACGGCGAGGTGATTGTAAATAACAGCTTTAAAATGATGATAGATTCGCTTCCTGAAATCATACGTTTTGGTGTCAATTTGGTAATGCCACGCGAATTCGACCAGATGAGCTGGTTGGGACGCGGACCTCACGAATCATATCAGGATCGTTATACCAGCGCATTGGTTGGTTTGTATTCAGGACCGGTTGCCGACCAGTATTTTGCCTACATCCGCCCACAGGAAAACGGGAACAAAACCGATGTTCGCTGGATGAGTATTTCCAACAAAGATGGACTGGGACTTCAGTTTATCGGACTGCCATTGCTTTCGGTTAGCGCCCACCACCAGATCATGGAAGATTTTGAATCGCCTGCCCGTACCGACGGACGAGTAAAAGAAGGAGAAAAAATGGTTCGCCGTCATACCACCGATGTGGTGCCACGCGACCTGACTTCAATCAACATCGACTACAAACAAATGGGTGTTGGTGGTGACGACAGCTGGGGAGCATGGACACACGACCAATATCGTTTAAAAGATAAAGCCTACAACTATTCCTTCCGCATTTGCCCTTTAAAACCAGGCGAAAAACCGGTAGAGAAAGCGAAAGTGAGCTATCAGTAAAAAGGTTCGAAGTCCGAAGACCGGAGAGCCGCTCCCTGAGTAGCGATGGTCCCTGAGCAGCGTGTTTCCTGAGCGCGAAGCAGTCGAAGGAAAGCGTATCGAAGGGAGCAATAATACATACAAAGCGGGAGGTTTCGAAAGAAGTTTCCCGCTTTTGTTTTTGTTTTATATTTAAAGCGTTTTTAACCTTACAAACATTCATTGTTATTCATTCATAAACAACGATTTAAGCATGAAACGACTTGAAAAATTATCAGAAAACGAGAACTACTCGGCGGTAAATCTTGGTAGTTTAAATGAATTAATGGATTATAATTTAGTTCATCCGGTTAATAAAAGATTGATTGAAGGTAAAGTATTCTTAAAAGATGCAACCAAAGCAACCGGAACCGAGGTCTCGTTTAATATGTTGCCTCCCAATACAGAGCAACCATATTTCCATATTCACCGGAAAAACGAAGAAACTTACATTATTTTGAAGGGTTTTGGGTTCTTCCAGGTTAATGAAGACTGTTTTCAAATAAATGAGGGTAGTGTTATCCGCGTTGCCCCACAAGGGAAAAGAGGCATTTGCAATTCGTCGGATGAAACGATGATTTATATAGTCATCCAATCAAAAGAAAATTCTCTTGAGGAACACACTTCCGCCGATGGTGAAAGACTTCCTGTTGAGCCAAAATGGAGATAACATTCTAATCTTAATTAATTCGATAAAAAGTGGCAAACTCCTCATCAGAATTTGCCGTTTTCTTTATAAATCAGAATCGGCCGATCCAAAGGCTAATCTGGAACTTTATACTTCCTTATACCATCCTGAATACATACTGTATGCTTTGGCGATGCGTTTAATTTCACCTTCAAGCAATTCGGGACTAATGTCTTTTATTTTTTTTGCCGGGATACCAGCGTAAACCGAACCACTCTCGACCCGTGTGCCTTTGCTGACAACTGATCCGGCTGCCACAATGCTGTTGCTTTCAATTACAGCCTCATCTAAAACCACGGCATTCATGCCAATCATTACATTGTCGTGAATAGTACATCCATGTACAATCGCCCCGTGGGCAATCGTAACGTTATTTCCAATGTTGGTAGGCGATTTCTGATAAGTGGCATGAATCACTGCATTGTCCTGAACATTGGTATTGTTACCTAAACGGATGTAATGAACATCTCCGCGCAGAACTGCGCCATACCAGATACTACAATCATTTCCCATCTCCACATCGCCAATAATGACAGCAGTTTCAGCTAAAAAACAATTTTCGCCAAATACCGGTGTTTTCCCTAATAGTGGTTTTACAAGTGCCATTTCTGAATCAGTTTAAAATTGAGCACAAAGATACAAAACAAGAAGAAAGTAGCTAACCACAGATTACCCGGATTAACACAGATAAAAATGATAAACACAACAAAATATACAAATCTATATATGTGTTAAAGTGGTTATAAATATTTGACTATATCTGGTCTGCCGTATAAAATAATGGTTATTTTTGAACCTTCAAAAATAAACCAGGGTGTAAAACAATGAACTGAAATTTGTAATTTATTTCTTTTGAAGACCCAACATTAGTAAACGATAAAAAGATCGACCGATATCAAAACAACATTTCAAAATGAAAAACGCAAAAGTAATAGAACTTGAAGAAGTAGCCATTCGGTTTTCCGGTGATTCGGGCGATGGAATGCAGCTGACAGGTACCTTGTTTTCGGATACCTCAGCGCTATTGGGAAACGACATTTCGACTTTTCCCGATTATCCATCCGAAATCAGGGCACCGCAGGGTACAGTGGGAGGAGTTTCAGGATTTCAGGTACAGTTCGGAAAAAAGAAAATTACGACTCCGGGTGACCTTGCACATGTGCTGGTAGCAATGAATCCTGCGGCACTTAAAGCCAATGCAGTATTCATGAATCCGGGTGGTACAATCATTTTTGATGCTGATTCGTTTAGCGGAAAGAATCTGGAAAAAGCCCAGTTTAAAACTGACGATCCGTTTACTGAGTTAAAACTCAACGATTTTTCGTTGATTCCGGTTCCGATCACCAGCATGACCAAAGAAAGCCTGAAGGAACTTGAACTCGACAACAAGAGTATTTTGCGTTGTAAAAACATGTTTGCCCTGGGTTTGATCTGCTGGATGTTCGATCGTCCGCTGGATTACATCGAAAAGTTTATTCAATCGAAATTCGGAAAGAAAAGTCCTTTGATTGCTGAAGCAAACCTGATCGTTCTTCATACGGGATACAACTACGGAATGAACCTTCAGCACATGACGCCACAATATATTGTGCATCCTGCTCCCATCGAAAAAGGTACTTACCGCAATATAAACGGGAACAATGCTACTGCATGGGGATTTATTGCCGCTGCTGAAAAAGCCGGGCTGGAACTGTTTATCGGCTCCTACCCTATTACCCCTGCCACAGATATTTTACAGGCTTTGGCCGAACGAAAAGATCTGGGCGTAAAATCATTTCAGGCTGAAGACGAAATTGCCGGAATCTGCACCACCATCGGAGCCGCATTTGCCGGCGATCTGGCTGTTACTTCCACTTCAGGACCAGGTTTTGCCCTGAAGTCTGAAGCGCTGGGTTTATCGGTAATGGCCGAATTACCAATTGTCGTTGTCAATGTTCAGCGAGGCGGCCCGTCAACCGGCTTGCCAACCAAGACTGAACAATCTGATTTATTGCAAACTTTGTACGGACGAAACGGCGAGAGCCCGGTAGTTGTTTTGGCAGCAAGTACTCCATCCGACTGTTTTTATTACGCCTTCCTTTCAGCAAAAATTACCCTCGAACGAATGGTTCCGGTGGTACTTTTGACCGATGGATTTTTGGGTAACGGCAGCGAACCCTGGAGAGTTCCATCAATGGACGAACTTCCGTCGATTACTCCGCGAAAGGCAAAAAACCCTGAAACATTTTTACCATACAACCGCGATCCGGAAACACTTGCTAGAGAGTGGGCCATTCCGGGAATGGAAGGTTTCGAGCACCGCATTGGCGGATTGGAAAAGAACAATGCCGGAGGTGTCAACCAGGATCCGGACAATCACCAGCGGAACAGCGAAATGAGGGCCGCCAAAGTCGAAAAAGTAGCTGATATGATTCCTGAAATGGAAGTGGATGGCGAACCGGAAGGAGACTTACTGGTAGTTGGCTGGGGCGGAACATACGGACACATGATCAGTTCGGTGCGTGCCATGCAGGAGGCTGGTAAGAATGTTAGTCTGGCCCATTTTAACTACATTAAACCACTTCCCAAAAATACAGCCGAAGTTTTCGGCAAGTTTAAAAAGATCGTTGTATGTGAATTGAACATGGGACAATTCGCCAGTTACCTGCGCGATAAATTACCGCAATTTACCTATCACCAGGTTAACAAGATGAAAGGTTTGCCTTTCTCAGTGCACGAATTAGTTGAAAATTTTGATAAATTACTGGAGGCTTAATCATGACAAAATTTAATTATACTGCCAAAGATTTCAAGAGCGCTGCTGAAGTTCGCTGGTGCCCGGGTTGTGGCGACTATGCCATCATGAACGCGGTTCAAAAAACAATGGCCGACATGGACATCGCGCACAAGGATTTTGCCGTAATCTCCGGAATTGGTTGTTCATCGAGGTTTCCGTATTACATGAGCACTTATGGTTTTCATACCATTCACGGCCGCGCAGCAGCCATTGCTTCAGGCGTAAAATCTGCAAATCCTGATCTTACTGTTTGGGTAATGACCGGCGATGGCGATTCTCTGGCCATTGGTGGAAACCATTTTATACACCTTGTTCGCCGCAACATTAACCTGAATCTGGTGCTTTTCAACAACAAAATATACGGATTGACAAAAGGCCAGTATTCGCCTACTTCCGACCGTGGCAAGATTACCAAAACCTCTCCGTTTGGCACCATCGAAGACTCTTTTGTTCCCGGACAATTGGTGCTGGGATCACGTGGGACTTTCTTTGCCCGTGCGGTCGACAACAACATGAAGCACACCCAGGAAGTATTGGCTGATGCAGCCCTCCATCAGGGAACTTCAATCGTTGAAGTACTACAGAACTGTGTGATTTTCAACGACGGAATTCATGATTTTATTTCAGACCCTAAATTCCGTTCCGAAAGACAAATCTTCCTGAGAAAAGGCCAGCCCATGATTTTTGGCGAGCTTGAAGACAAAGGATTGATTCTGGAAAAGGGAAAACTGAAAGTTGCAAAGATCGGCGAAAACGGTATTACCCGCGAGGACATCCTGGTTCATGAACCATCCGAAGATAACCTCGGATTGCAGGTTGCGCTGATCAACATGACACTTCCTGAATTTCCGGTTGCGATGGGTGTCATCCGCAGTGTTGAGGCTCCGGTTTACGATCAGGAAATGAAAAAACAGATCGAAACCGTTCAGCAAAAACGAAAAATAAGCTGTATGGACGAACTGCTTCAATCAGGAAATACATGGACCGTTGAAGGCGAAAATTGCAGCGAACCAGTTAAGTTCTTCGATAACAAATGCTT
>DAITNH010000125.1:6803-13569 GCA_036834745.1 Prolixibacteraceae bacterium | reverse complement strand
AGAGGCATTATGCGTGGTAAATCGCTGACTTTCTTTTCATTTACATAGATGCGTAAACGCTGTTTTTGTACCCAATAGGAAAAATGGATTTTTTCATTTGTGTTTAGCTCAACACTGGCGTTCCCATCCATAACATAATCACCATCGCTATAGCTTGAAGTGTAAATTAAAGTATTTGTGATGCTGGTTTTTACACCAGCTTTCCCCGGAATGGCGCCACCTTCCTCTGGGTCTTTGATGTTGCCCGAAACAAAATAGAAGCCAAGATCCATTACCTCTGTTGGACAAATATAATCGAATTCAACCGTAAAGTTTTCGGAAGTCTGTAGGTCGCGTTCAGGATAGTAACAACCCTCTGCTGTCAATTGCAGCCATTTCCCCGGAAAATTATTAAATGTTACAACCTCACCTGAACCATTTGAAAACCATAGTGCAGGAAAATCGCCAACAGCATCCTGACTAAAATCATCATAAAAAATAATTTTTTCCCCAGGGATAAAATCGAATTTGGAATAAGATGTCAGGCTTGGCTTTTTATCGATGTCAGGTTTTACCATTTTTTCTACCTCCACCTCATTATTTTCCTCCTCAGTCTGCTCTACTTCCTCTTTTTGTTCTTCTTCAACTTCCTCTTCGTTTTTTTTCTTTTTGAACAGATCTTTCACGCCACCTTCAACGGCATCCAAGCCTTTATCGATACTTTGGTCAACTTTGTTATTGGCCCTGTTGTTGGTTTGATCTTTAACTTTGCCTTTTACGTTGATTTGGGCATCCAGAGTGACAGAAAACAAACAAAAAAGGAATACAAATAGAAATGGGTATGTTTTCATATCATTAAAAATTTAGGTTCACCTAAATATAATGAATTCCATATAAATTTTTACTTGCCGAAAAGAAAAATAATTCAAATTATCATTCTCAAAATAAAGACTCTTTTGTCTGATTTATAGAGGTATACCTTCAGCCTAATCAGGGCTGTTAAACTTCGATTTTTTAAACTCTGCTTCAAGTACGTCTGCAATTTCAGCTGGATTAATTATTGGCATTTCATCGGTAAATAATTTGTAATCCAGCAATTCCGATTTTTTGCTTTTTTCGAAAACCGGCAACTTGGTGCGGTTGGTTGTTTCAATATGATTGCCCTGTTTATCAACAATAATTATTTTAGGTAGAAAAACCCCCTTCCTTCCTATAAAAGAATCCATAATCTTAACAGCATCATCAAATTCCTTCTTCGTAGCGCGGCCAAGGGCTTCATATCTAAATATTTTTTTATTGTCCCATGTTGAGATTGTCGCATAGCTTTCAGATATTTTATCGTCAATGCTCGACTCAAGATTAAGCGTATCGTGACCCGATGGCATTAAAAGAACCTTTCCTCCACCGCCTTCAATATTAGCGGCATAACGTGGCACTGTAATTCCTGATATCCAGCCTTGCAAATGTTTCATGTATATTTTACCAACCTGAATGGGAGTAATAAAGTGTACAATGCCTCTTTCCTTGTGACATTGCAACAAATAATACGGATGAATTCCAATCCAAAACATTCGTCTAAATGTTTCCGCCAATATGCGGTAAGTATCGTTTACATGGTTCAACAATACGGTTTGGTTTCTGATTGTAAACCCATGCGCCCTAATTTTTTTTACTGCCTTGGCCAAATCCTCTGTTAATTCCTGAAAATGGTTGATATGGGTCATGAAATACACATACTTATCGATGCCCTTATTGTATTTGTTTGCCGATACTTTTATCAGTTCAAGCAATTCGTCTGTAATGGCCATGGGCAACACAACCGGCACCCTTGTCGCGATTCGTATTGCCCTGAGGTGTGGTATTTTGCTTAGTTCTTCCAGAATGTACTTTAACCTCGATTCACTTATCATCAATGCATCGCCACCGGTTACCAAAACTTCGTTGATATTTTTATTATACCCGATATAAAACAATCCCCTGTCAACTTCGCTGCTATTTACATCAACTGTGCTGTCCAACGATTTTGCCCTTTGGCAGTGCACACAATACGAGGCACAACTCGTATTTTCAGCAACAAAAAGTGCCACCCTGTTCGGATAACGCTGATATGATGCTCCATAACTTCTCGAACCTTCGTCCATAGCGCCTTCCAAACCGGCATCTGGAAACAGCAGGTTTGCAGGTGTGGGCACACTTTGCCAAAATATCGGATCAAGACGTTTTTTTGATTTTTCTGAAAAAAAGACAGGATGGAATGGATCTTCCTGCATCAGAGAAGCATAATAAGGACTTATCCTAAATGGTTCTTTCCCTTCCTTTTTAAGCATGTTTATTGTTCGTATAATTTCCTTTTCCTGATGCTTGTTCAGAATAATTACCTTTTTTAATTGTTCAACCGTACGAATTGAATTCTTCTTTTGCCATTTTGGATCCCCCCACTGTTCCCGGGTCACATCTTTCCACAACTCGATGGTGTTAAATTTTCTAGGCTGATATAAAAAGTTTTCTTCTGTATTCATTTTAAAAAGTTTTAATCCGAATGTCCAATCTCTTTAAAAATACAAATTTTTTCATTGTTTGCAAAAAAGAGGTCGCCTCAATGAATGAAACGACCTCTTTCTCGCAATGATGTTTTGCCTGCGGACTACAACAAATTGGCTACTTTGGTTAATCCGGGAACATTGATAAACTTTATCTTTCTGCCCTGTAGGTCAATCAGTTGATCTTGTTTAAATTCAGACAGCAACCTGATTACACTTTCGGTAGCAGTTCCCACCATGTTTGCCAATTCTTCGCGGGTGAGCGAAATCTGCAATGTATTGGCATTGTCGAGTTCAAAATTCTCCTTAAGCAGCAGAAGTACTTCTGCAAGTCGTTCGCGTACTGATTTTTGGGCAATATCAGTAATATAATCATTTGCCTCACGTAATTCTTTACAAACGATTTGCAGCATATGGTGTGCAAACTGCCAGTTGTTTTGAATCAGAAACAATAGCGTTTGATAAGGAATGTGGCTCAATACGGTTTCCTCAATTACTTTTGCCGTGGTACAAGCCAATTCCTGACTTAAAAGTGAGCGGTAAGCAATAATATCGCCTTTTTTTGCAAAACGGATGATTTGCTCTTTTCCATCGATGCCGGTCTTGAAAATCTTTAAAATACCGCGTGTAACGCAGTAAAAACCAGTCAATCGACTGCCCTCTCTGTAAATAATACTTCCTTTTTTATACAACGAACAGGTTTTGTCGTAATTGAGTTGAGCTATTTCCTGTACGGTAAGTTTTTTAAACAAATGAAATCCGTCCAGATCACATTCATCGTCTGTCGGTCGTTTAATTGAACTTCTCATTGAGTTATTTTGTTTTGTTCATGGATTTAAGAATAATCAGGACTAAATACACATCGACGTTTAAATTCTGAAAACCAAATGTGATACTTAAACCATATATTTTGAACGCAAAATTAGCTTAATTATTTAAATTGCAATATTATAAAATTTGATATGAAACATGTACTTGACTTGGCCTGGAAACAAAATTTAGCTTTCGAATGTGATATGGACGGACATCATTTGGTGATTGATGCGTCGAAAGAAGGTGGTGGCGATGACCTTGGCCCACGCCCGAAAAAACTGATGCTTACAGCTTTGGCTGGCTGTACCGGTATTGACGTAATAATGATCCTGAAAAAGATGAAAGTTGAACCGGAAGCTTTTAATGTTATTGTTGAAGGCGATTTGACCGAAGAACACCCAATGCGCTACAATAAGATGAAGGTAATTTACCAGTTTAAGGGCAAAGACCTGCCATTTGACAAACTCGAAAAGGCAGTAAAACTTTCAGAAGAAAAATATTGCGGCGTTTCGGCTGCTTACCGTTTGGCAATGGATCTTTCAATTGAAATCAGGGTGGTGGAATAACCCAAATTATAAAAAACCTTGAAATCCCAGCCGGTAATTGACGAAGGAAACGAAAAGATCTTTACCATCCGGAAGATCAGCGATTTTGATGAAGATGAAATTGAGCACAATCTCATGCCTCATCTTCATGATTTTTATTCTATTTTCTGGATCGACTCCGGCGAAGCCATCCATGCGACCGAATTTGTTGAATACAGCCTGAAAGCCGACACGGTATTGTTTGTTCCGCCGGGATTAAAGCACAGAATGTACATCGACCAATCGGTTGGTGGAATTTACATGCTCTTTAACGAGGAATTTATTCAGTACAACCAGAAAAACCATGTTCCGCTAAAGGAATATCGCCTGTTCAACAATCCTGACTTCAAAAGCCTGATCACAATATTTCCGGAGAAACGTGAGAAACTGAAAAGCATTGCAGGATTTATTTTGGATGAATTTCAAAATTCGGATGATTACAGCCAGGAAATTATCCTGAATTTGCTTCACCTGTTTTTACTTGAATCGCGGCGCATATTTGATCAGCAGTATGAGGCGCCGAAAGAAGTAACTGATTCAACTCCTGATACCACGATCATTAAATTTAAACAGTTGATCGAGAAAAATTACCAGACACAAAAGAATGTTTCGTCGTATGCCGAAATGCTGAACATGAATCCTTCGTGCCTGAACGAAGTTGCAAAAAAAACAACCGGAATCACGGCCGGCGAACTGATCAGGAACCGCGTTATTGAAGAAACCAAGAAATTGCTTTACTCCAGCAGCCTGTCGGGAAAAGAGATCGCATTTCAGCTCGGATTCGACGACCCGGCCTATTTCAGCCGCTTTTTCAGGAAATACACAGGCACAACTTTAAAGGAGTTTCGCGAACATAGCCGAAAAAAATACCATTAAATCCTTTTTTAGTCCATTTTCTGAGCCTGTTCTTCAGTATATCTTTGTAACTGTATAAAAACAATTAAAAATTAAACAGTTATGAAATCAATTAATTTAAAATCATTGGGCGTATTTGTACTTGCCCTTTCGTTGACAACAAGCGTATTTGCAGGATCACAGAAAGTAGATGCATCAAAAAGTACCGTAAAATGGCTTGGTAAAAAAGTAACCGGCGAACACTTCGGTGCCATCTCGGTAAAAGAAGGCAACCTTGAAGTTACAGGTGGAAAAGTTACAGGCGGAAAAGTTGTGATTGATATGCAATCATTGACAGTTGAAGATATCAAAGATGCTGGAATGAATGCAAAATTGGTTGGTCACCTGAAATCAGACGATTTCTTCTCAGTAGCTACCAATCCAACAGCAGAACTGGTTGTAAACAAAGTTGAAAACAATGGCAACAGCCACACCTTCAGCGGAAATTTGACCATCAAAGGAATTACCAATCCTGCTACTTTCACGGCAACTTCAGCAAAAGACGGAAAAAGTACAGTTTATAAGGGAACTCTTACCATCGACCGTACCAAATACAATGTCCGTTACGGATCGAAATCATTCTTCGAAAACATTGGAGACAAAGCCATCTACGACGAATTTACCCTCGACTTCAACTTGGTGATGGTGGAGTAAATAAGTACCTAAAGTTTAATTATTTACTATTTATTCATTGACCATTTACTATTTTGGTTGCCTCATGATTCCGTATTGTAAATAGTAAATCGTCTAATTGTAAATTTTCTTTCATTCAACTTTAGACACTTCAAACTTTAGGCACTTCGAACTTTTAAAACATAAAGCATGAAACTCACCGTTCACCGCTCCGGATGCAGGGGCCATTTCAATCATGGCTGGCTAAAAACCTGGCATACCTTTAGTTTTGCCAGTTATTACAATCCCGACCGGATGCATTTTGGGGCTCTGCGTGTATTGAATGACGACATCGTTCAGGCGGGAATGGGTTTTGGTACCCATCCGCACGACAACATGGAAATTATTACAATTGTACTGGAAGGGGAACTCGAACACCGCGACAGCATGGGCAACGGATCGGTTATCAGACCGGGCGAAGTGCAGGTGATGTCGGCAGGAACCGGCATTCAACATTCTGAATTCAATCATTCTGAAACGACTGATGTTAATTTACTTCAGATTTGGGTTTTTCCGGATAAGAAAAACGTTGAACCACGTTACGATCAGGCAAAATTTCAGGAAGATGAAATGAATGGAAACTGGAAGACTGTTGTTTCTCCTGATGGAAAAGACGATACATTGTGGATCAATCAGCAGGCCTGGTTTTCGTTGGGAGTTTTTTCTCCGGAAACGACATTCAGTTATCAACTTAAAAAGACCGGAAACCTTTTGTATCTGTTTGTAATTTCGGGTGACGTGAATGTTGAGTCGGAGACCATTCATCAACGCGACGGTTTGTGTATCGAGGAAATTGAAAACATTGTTTCCATGAAGGCAAATAAACAATCGAAGTTACTGGCAATGGAAATTCCGGTATAATTACAGAAAAAAATTTAAGCTATAAATTGAAGGGATTTGGGAAACCAAGGCCCTTTTTTTATGGCCATATCTCAGCTATCGGATCGATAATCGGATCAAGTCTTAAAAGTTCGACCTGAAAGTCGGTTAATTCAAGGCCTTTCACCTGAAATACTGCCTTGAAGTTGGAGCCGGTCGATTCCGCTTTTTTCATCAGAAGCGCGGTGCTTTTTTCATCGGTCAAAAATTTAATGGCAGCAATGTTTCCAAAGTCTGAATCAGAAAGCAGAAGCAGGATTTTACGCCCGTCATCCGTTTTAAAATGAATCAGGCAGGCATGTTCGTTCTCGAGGTAATTATCCGACCTGTTATTAAAGTTCAACACGCTATCGGCTGTTTGGTATATAAACGAAGTGTTTTCAAGATCATATTTCAGTCCCAGTT
>DAITNH010000125.1:0-6703 GCA_036834745.1 Prolixibacteraceae bacterium | reverse complement strand
ATCTGAATCGGAAAATCAGGTTTAAAAAATTCTCTCCAAAGTGCATTTTTAGGCAATTGCGATTTTGGAGCCTGTGAAATGATGATCAACGATATGATGAAGAGGAACAACCCTGTTGAAAAGAGGTAAAAACCAACCCGGCTCAAGGTGCTTTTAATCGATTTTACACGGTCGAACCGAAAATCGACCTTGTATTTTCCTTTCGGAATCTGAATGATTACCGTATCATCTTTCCCTTCAGTTTTGTAATATTCCTTCAGTTTATTGCGCAGGTTAAAAATATAAACACGTATGTTAATGTCCTTTTGCTGATCAGCTTTCTTCCCGAACACATCATTTGCAATCTGATATTCTTTGGGATTTTCGCCCTTCAGGGTGCAGTTTACCAAATAATTCAGGAGGTCTTTGTTGATTCCTGATTTCGAAAATGTCTTGCTATTGATTAGCTTTTCAAGGGTTTGCGATATTTTCTGGTGATCGGTCATTAAAACATTCTGAATGAGTGCCGTTAAATATATTTTTAACCTCAATGTTACGCAATAAAGTTCATTTTTTTTCCGACATTTGAAATCCGTGCCTACATTGAGGGAAAATTATATAAACCATAAAACAATCGACAAATGAAGACATTTTGGATTACAGCTGTTGCCCTTCTTTTTGCTGCAAGTTTTACGCAGGCTTCGAAGAAGGAAAAGGTTGAATTTAAGAACTACGAAAGTGAAAAAAAGGTGGAGGTTTTTGTGGGTGGAAAACTTTTCACAGCTTTTATCTATCCTGATAATATGGAGAAACAGTCGCTCTACCCTATCGCAAGTGCATCAGGAAAACTAATTACCCGCGGCTATCCTTTGGACCCGCGGCCATTTGAACGTACCGACCATCCGCATCATGTCGGTTTGTGGCTAAATTTTGGCGATGTAAACGGCCTCGATTTCTGGAACAATTCGTTTGCCATCAAACCTGCGGACAAGCCCAAATACGGTACTGTAAAGTTCAAAAAGATAGTTTCGGAGAATCCTAAGAAAGGTATATTGGTAACCGTTTCAGAATGGGTTGACGTAAACAACAAAGTTCTTCTGAATGAGGAAACTACTTATGTTTTTGCAGGAAAAGGTAATCTTCGTACCATCGAACGAACTTCTAAACTTACGGCTGATCAGCAAGTTACTTTTACTGAAAATAAGGAAGGTTTAATTGGACTGAGACTGGATCGTGCTTTTGAAGAACCTGCCACAAAGCCGGATAAATTTCTGGATGCAAACGGTATCGTGACCGAAGTTCCAATCATGAATAATGAAGGAGTAAACGGTGTTTACCGCAATGCAGAAGGAATTAAAGGCGGCGATGTGTGGAGCAAACGCAGTCCGTGGGTAGCCCTTCGTGCTGTAAAAGAAGGCGAAGTGATTACCATAGCGATCATCGACAATAAAAATAATGCAAACTATCCGGCATGGTCGCATGCCCGCGGATACGGTCTTTTTGCCACCAACAACCTTGGTGGCCGTGCTTTCGACAAAAATGCACCGGAGGTGAAAATTATCCTGAAAGAAGGAGAAAACATCGTTTTCAAGCATAAAATTGTGATTGGCGGCGATTTGAGTGATTCAGAATTGAATGAGATTTTAAAGAATTTTAATTAACCAACATAAACTATTTTACCAATGGAAAAAGAAGAAAAAAATTCAAGAAGAACATTTCTCAGGACAGCAGCAACAGGAGCTTTGATTGCAGCCGTTGCACCATCATCGGTAACTGCACAGGTGAAAAAACCGGAAATTATTCCGGCAAGTGTTAAAGGAGCCAACGATCGTATCCGTGTTGCGGTTCTAGGTATCAACGGAAGGGGAAAATCCCATATCGAAGAAATTATGGGACTTCAGGAAAAATCGAATGTGGAAGTGGCTGTATTGTGCGATCCCGATATGAACCTTTTACAGGAACGGGCAGGCGAATTCGAAAAAAAGTATGGAAAAAAAGTGGCCATTGAGCAGGATTTCCGCAGAACATATGACGATAAGACCATTGATGCAGTAACACTAGCAACCCCGAACCACTGGCACGCACTTCAATCAATATGGGCTTGCCAGGCAGGAAAGGATGTGTATATTGAAAAACCGGCAACACACAACATTTACGAAGGCCAGAAAATGATTGAGGCTGCCTATAAATACAACCGGATTGTGCAGCATGGTGTTCAGCTACGCAGCTCTGTAGCCATTCGCGAAGCGGTGAAACATCTCGAAGAGGGATTGATTGGCCGCGTTTATATGTCGCGCGGACTGGTTTATCGCTGGCGTCCGGATATTGGCGATCAGGGCATTTCGCAGATTCCTGCCGGACTCGATTACGATTTATGGTGCGGACCAGCCCCAATGCGCCCTTTCAGCAAAAACCTTGTACATTACAACTGGCACTGGCACTGGAATTATGGCAATGGCGATGTTGGAAACCAGGGAATTCACGAAACCGATCTTTGTATGTGGGGTTTGGGTGTGAACAGCCTGCCTGAAAGAATCACTTCTATGGGCGGTAAATTCCTGTGGGACGACTGCAAGGAAGTTCCGGAAGTGCAAACTTCAATTTATCATTATCCGAAAGAAAAGAAAATGATTCAGTTTGAAGTCCGAAACTGGTGCACCAACCTTGAGGATGGCGCAGGAGTTGGAAATATTTTTTACGGAGACAAAGGCTATATGGTGGTTAAAGGTTACGGAACATATGAAACTTATCTTGGCGAAAAACGCGAAAAAGGGCCAAGCCGATCAGAAAAAGGTGAATTGACCTTGCATTTTAAAAACTGGTTCGATGCCATCCGTGCCCGTGACATGAGCATTCAGAACGGTCCTGTTCAATCAGGACATTTGTCTTCTTCATTGGCACACCTCGGTAATATTTCGTATCGTTTGGGCCGTCAGCTCGAATTTGACCCGGTAGCTGAACGATTTATTGGCGATGGTGAAGGCGAAGCAAATTCAATGTTAACCCGTAATTACAGGGCTCCTTATTTGTTGCCGGAGATTATCTAAGAATATGTTTAAATCCAAAAAAAGGGGAAACTTCAGAATATCTGTTGTTTCCCCTTTTTAATCTTTTAGTTATCCGGTAATTGCTTCAATGCACCGTTCGGCAACTCTTCCATCAATCCGGTAGGCATATTTCTGAATAAACGAATCGTATTTGGCGCGATCAACCCTCAAAGATCCCCTGAAAATTCCCGACAAAATAGTGGAGAGGCTATCGGCATCAGTAGCCTGAAAAGCAACGCCTTCGGCAGCATATCCCTGAATATCCTGTTTCAGATGATCCAAAATTACAAGTGGCTTGTAGAAATAAATGGTTTCCGTTCCAACGGTTGAAAAACAGGTGATCAGCACATCGCATGAAGCAATCAGCTGATACAAATCGGAAATTTTATCAATGGTATAGTTTTTACATCCGGCCTCGGTTGCAATAGCCGAATAATAGCCGGAATCATCGAACTCACGGGGATGAAGTTTTACAATCAGCTGTGTGTTCGGCAATTTGCCTGCTGCCTTAAAAACATCGTATGCAGCCCGGTATCTCAATTCCGGATCTCGCTGAGGCTGCGAGGCAAAAAGGATGCTTTCGGATGGTTTTACCTGTTTCCGGTTTTCAGCTTTCATCAATACAGGGATAATATCGGTACGGATTTGTCCAACCGAAATAACCGAATCTTTCGGGTAATTGCCTTTTTCAATCAGAAATTCTTCCCAGTATTTTCCCCAGGTCAGCGTCAGGTCGGGCATTACATGATTCTTACAATCATTGGGGGTGTACAGATATGCCGGGTGCAGATCGTGCATGGTTCCATGCTGTAATCCAATGACTTTTATTCCGCAAAATTTGGCCGCATCCAAAATCGATTTTGTGAGCGGACTGTTTTCATCACCTGCAATAACTGCTTTAATTCCTGAACCTGAAAAATATTTTCTGGCAGCAAAATACCGAAATAGGAAGAATCCGGAAGATGAATCGAGTGAACGAAACATTTCAAGTGTAAGTTTTTGAATCAGTGTAAGTTCTACTTCACGAACTTTCGGATAGGCCGTCCATAATATTTTTTTTGCTGATCGGGTTGAGCGCCTCACTTCTTTGGTCAGCATTCCAGAAATAAGAAAACCTTCCAGAAAAATTTTCGGGCAGTGGTTCAATGATGTTTGATACTGCTTATTTGAGAACGAATAGTCTGATTTGCCTTTTGGTTTTGGCATTAAAACCTCGGTCAGCAAAGCAAATCGGTTGTCAAGTTCCGAAATCAAATACTCAAGGATATGATGGCCCGACCTTGTTTTCAGCGAATTTTTATCCATCACCGCCGAGTACTTTTCAGTCATATATAACAGGTATTCGGGCTTTTTTCTGCCGGAAAACAAATATTTCAGGAACCGAATTTTTACAAGAAAAACGTAGCTCAAAAGTATCTTAAAATTAAAAGGGTTTTGGGGTTCTTCCTCCGGAAACCTGAAATCGACCTCAGGCAACAACCTTTTCAATAATTGTACATCGGGCGTCACATACCAAATATGATCTTCAAAAGAGCTGAATTTTTGCCTGACCGGTTTCAGAAAATACATGAGATTTCGCACGGCAAAATACACCCTGAATTTATGGTAATGCCAAACACTCGCATTGTCAATCCTGAAAAGATCGGCCACAGTTTGATCGCCAACCGGCAAATCGCCAAACTGAAGCACTTCATCCATCGTTTGATAATTCAATTGCCGCTTTTCTTCGGAAGTCAAAATTATTGGTTGTGCAAAATCAGGTGAATTACTTCCCGACAAAGCAAAAACCTTCGCTCCTTCTTCAATCAAGAGTTCGATTTCTTCAATTTCTGAATCGTCAAGTGGACGGTTTATAATGATCGTTTTGCTCATGATTCTGTATTTTAAGCCTGTAATAATCCGGCCAACTTTTTGGTTAACAGCTTTCTGGAATATTCCATAGCAATGTCATTAATTGCCCCTGAAACCGGGCGATTCAGACTTTCCTGAATAAACTGGCGCATTCCTTTCGAATCTGCATAGTCAAACATTTGACCGCATTTGGTTTCCTGAATGATTTTGGCCAGATCGCCATCGGTTGGACCAATCGCCAGAATCGTTTTTTGTGAGGCCAGGTATTCAAAAAATTTGCCGGTAAGTATTCCCCGGTTATTTTTAACCTTCGGAATAACCAGTAAAAGCAAATCGGAACGAAACAAATATTCAATTGATTTTGGATGATCAACATATCCAACTAATTCAATTTCAAGTTGTGTGTTCCTGAATTTCTGAACCACCGATGGCGGTACTTTACCAACGAACCTGATTCGTATTTGTTGCTTCAATTCAATATCAAGGCTTTGTAAAGCGGTCAGAAAACAGTCAACATCATACGCTTCGGAAATGGTTCCGGTATAAGTTATCACCTTTTTGTTTTCTGTCGGTACTTCTTTTATCCTGAAATCGTCTTCATCAAATCCGTTCGGAATTACGACCGTTTTGGCTGCAACGGGCAATTTTGATTTTTCGCCGAAAATGCGTTTCACATCTTCGCTAACTGTAATCAGAAGGTCCGCATTTTCAACCACTTTCCGCTCGTACCGAATGTCGGTTTTGCGAGCCAATGCGGTGTGCATAAACTGATTGTAGTAATAAATGTCTGTCCACGGATCGCGTAAATCGGCAATCCATCTGATATTGAATTTCTGTTTCAGTTTTAGTCCGATTAATTGGGTTGAATGCGGCGGACTGGTTGTTACCACTGTTTCGATATCAAATTGCCTGATCAGCTCTTCAGCTTTTTTCAGTGCATAACTGTTCCAGCCTTTGCGCGGATCGGGCAGCAAAAAATTGCCTCTCAGGAATTTCGAAACCTTTTGTAACAAACCTTCCTTCGAATCGTTGGCAAAACCGCCGTAAGGAACTTCCTTTTTTCCGGAGATAAGTTTATAGAAATTATAAAGCTCGAAGCTTTTGGTAGAGAAAACCAAACATTCAGAATCAACTTCGGAAAGCAGACTTTCGTCGCGTTGCGGATAACTGGCGTATTCGGGATCGACCGTCAGAATAACCGGTTGCCAGCCAAATTCAGGCAAATATTTGGCAAACTTTAGCCACCGCTGAACCCCTGCCCCACCCGATGGCGGCCAATAATAGGTGATGATTAAAACCTTCTTCATGCAAAATCTAAATAAAGAATACTGCTTATCTGCTTCGCACATGTAAATCATTTTAATTCAATAATAATCAGAAACATACATTAATATGACAAAATTGGAGTATTTGACTGAGATACTGCATCTTACGAGGTATTTACATGAACGAAGCAGATAAGCAGTTAAAGAATCTCCGTCGGGTAAAGATAAGTTATTTCGTGTTAAAGCTATATTTGTAGTTATATTGTACACAAATATGAAACAGATGAAAAAATTATTCCTGATCAGCGCACTCATTTCAATCATTCTGGCAAATTTAAATGCACAAACTCCGGAAGAAAAACCAATCCGACTGGCAATTGCAGGAACGACTCATGGGCACACTTCGTTCATATTAGGGCGAAAAGACAAATCAGACTTTCAATTGGTTGGTGTCTTTGAAACGAATACCGAACTAGCTAAAAACCTTGCTGAAAAATTCGGTTTCGATCCTAAATTGATTTATAATAATCTGGAAAAGATGTTAGACATTGAAAAGCCGGA
>DAITNH010000124.1:8320-13612 GCA_036834745.1 Prolixibacteraceae bacterium | reverse complement strand
GACACGAACATGATGTTGGCAATTCCGAATCCGCCCACCAAAATACTGAACCCGCCAATGATCCATCCGGCAAAATTGAAAACCTTAAAAAATGCATCGAACCGGTTCGAAATCAAGCTCACTTCGTTGATGGCAAAGTCGTTTTCTTCCATTGGTTTTAGCCTGTGCAGCGATCGCATGATCCCTTCCAGTTCGGCCACAAATTCATCGTGGTCGGCATCGGGTTTTGCTTTTATATTAATGGTCTGACCCTGGTCGCGGTTACGTACATCCACCATGTTCATGGCAAAAACCACCGGAATATGAATGCGTTTGTCCATGCTGGTTCCAAACATGTCGGTTCCTTTCTTGGTATAAACTCCAATCACCTGAAACCGGTATCCCTGAAATTTTATCATTTTGCCAACAGGGTTTACCTGATCAAAAAGTTTAGTGGCAATCTCACTCCCTAAAATGGCCAGGTTCGCTCCCGAATTCGATTCCGATTCGGTAAAATAGCGTCCTTTTTCAATTTCAAGGCTCCATGTATTGATTAATGCGTGGGTAGTGGCAAGTACTTCAGTATTTTCGGCTTTGCTGTTTTCGAACTGTACAGTGCGGTTGAATCCAAAAAAATAAACGGCATCTTCGATTGTTCTCGATCTGCGTGCCAGTTCTTCGGCCTCTTCTATTTTTGGAACAGGGCGGTTCAGGTATTTCCACCACGGATATTCCGATTCGCCTTCAGGTGGGGCCCATGGCCATTTCTGAATGTAAACCATGTCGCTTCCCAATGAATTCAGGCTGTTGCGGATGTATTTCTCCAGCGAATCAATAACGGTGAAAACCGATATAATGGCGAAAATACCAATGGTAATCCCCAATAGCGAAAGAAATGTCCTTAGTTTATTCCCCCGAAGAGAACCAAAGGCAAACGAAAAACTTTCAAGAATTAATCTGGTTAACAGCATATCTTTCGATTTGACAAGTAAAAATACAATTCTAAATCCTAAAAATTAGTTGCATAATTCTGAAATGATTACAAAATCTTCAGAAATAAAATTTCGAAAATCAGTGTTACTATATGCTTAATTAAGCGGTTGTGAGCGAAAAAAAATCAAGGTGTTTTATTATCTTTGAGCCCAAATTACAAAAGGATTATAGATGAAGGACTTAAAAAAAATTAAATCGGCCTTAATTTCAGTATATCACAAAGATAAGTTGGACCAGATTGTTAAAAAACTGGATGAATTAAACATTACGATTTATTCAACCGGAGGAACACAATCATTTATAGAAGAATTGGGAACTTCAGTAGTTCCGGTTGAAGAACTTACCAGTTACCCATCTATCCTTGGCGGGCGTGTTAAAACCCTGCATCCCAAAGTTTTTGGCGGAATACTGAACCGCAGGGACAATTTAGGTGACCAGCAACAAATAGCTAAATACGAAATTCCTGAAATCGATCTTGTGATCGTTGACTTGTATCCGTTTGAAGAAACGGTTGCTTCAGGAGCATCGGAAGACGACATCATCGAGAAAATAGACATTGGCGGCATTTCGCTGATTCGCGCTGCAGCAAAGAATTTTAAAGATGTGGTAATCGTTTCTTCACGCAATCAGTACGATACTTTGTTCAATTTGCTGAACGAAAAAGAAGGCATAACTTCCATTGACGACCGCAAAGAATTCGCACGGTTGGCGTTTGCAACTTCATCGCATTACGACAGCGCCATTTTCAATTATTTCAATCCTGAACAATCGGGAGAAGCCCGCATCAGCGTGAACGACGGGCAGGTGCTGCGTTACGGGGAAAATCCTCACCAATCGGCTACTTTTTTCAAATTCAATAACAGTAATTCCGAAATAACTTTGTCGAATGCTACGGTGCTGCAAGGCAAAGCGCTTTCGTACAACAACATGCTCGATGCCGATGCTGCCTGGAAATCGGCCAGCGATGCTTATTATTCAGTAAGCCATCTGGAAAACAAAGTGGCAGTTTCGGTGGTTAAACACCTGAACCCATGTGGACTGGCTGTAACCGACAATATTATGAAATCGCTCGAGCTGGCGTGGGCCGGCGATCCGGTGAGCGCTTTCGGAGGCATCATTTGTTTTACCGGAAAAGTGGATAAAACTATCGCAGAATGGTTCGAAAAACGATTTGTCGAAATCATTATTGCTACCGATTATACTCCCGAAGCATTGGAGGTTTTCAGTAAAAAGAAAAACCTGCGTGTGCTGGCAACTCCTGTCAAACCTGAAATAGCCGGTGAAAGATTGTACCGCTCCATAAGTGGGGGATTGCTTGTTCAGGATGAAGACGAAGGGTTGGAAAAAGAATTTAAAAATGTAACAAAAATACAGTTCGACAGCAATAAAATGAACTTGTCGAAGTTTGGCTTAATAGCATGTAAGCATCTGAAAAGTAATGCCATTGCTTTGGTAACTCAAAATGCAGACGGTTCTTTCTGGTTAACAGGTGCCGGAATGGGGCAGCCCAACAGGCTCGACAGCCTGCGCCAGTTGACTATTCCGCGTTTTAACCTGAAGGAAGGTATTAAGATTGAAGATTCGGTATTAATTTCAGATGCGTTCTTTCCATTCCGCGACAGCGTTGAAGCTGCCAACGAATTTGGGATCAAATACATTGTAGAACCGGGAGGAAGTATCCGCGATGAAGAAGTAATTGCCGCCTGCGACGAATTCGGTATTGCAATGATTTTTACCGGAATGAGACATTTCAAACATTGATTTGAATTGCCATCCGGTCAGTTTTTTATTAGTATAAACATAGAAAAAACATACACGTAAATGGGATTGTTTTCATTTTTAACCCAGGAAATAGCCATCGACCTTGGAACCGCAAACACAATTATTATCCACAACGATAAAATTGTAGTTGATGAGCCTTCGATCGTAACCATAGACCTTAAGACAGAAAAGCTGATCGCGATAGGCGAAAAAGCGCGACAGATGCAGGGTAAAACTCATGCAAACCTTAAAACCATACGCCCTTTGCGCGATGGAGTTATTGCCGACTTTAACGCTGCCGAGCAGATGATAAGGGGAATGATCAAAATGATGAATCCCAAATCAAGGTTTTTTTCACCTTCGCTGCGCATGGTAGTTTGTATTCCTTCAGGTTCAACTGAAGTTGAAATACGTGCGGTACGCGACTCGGCCGAACATGCCGGAGGACGCGATGTTTACATGATTTATGAACCAATGGCGGCAGCCATCGGTATTGGGCTCGACGTTGAGGCTCCCGAAGGAAACATGGTAGTTGACATCGGCGGAGGAACTACCGAAATCGCAGTAATTTCGCTGGGCGGATTGGTTACCAACAAATCGATCCGTATTGCAGGCGACGACCTGACTGCCGACATCATGGAATACATGCGCCACCAGCACAACATTAAAATTGGTGAACGTACTGCCGAAGAAATAAAAATAAATGTAGGATCGGCTTTGTCGCAGCTCGATAATCCGCCTGCCGATTATTTGATACAGGGCCCGAACCAAATGACTGCCCTTCCGATTGAAGTTCCGGTTTCTTACCAGGAAATATCACATTGTCTGGAAAAATCGATTTCAAAAATTGAAACAGCTATTCTCAGCGCGTTGGAACAAACACCTCCGGAATTATATTCCGACATCGTAACCCGCGGCATTTGGCTGGCAGGTGGTGGCGCCTTGTTGCGCGGATTGTCGAAACGGTTCACTGAAAAGATCAATATTCAGTTTCATGTAGCCGAAGATCCTTTGAGGGCTGTTGCCCGCGGAACCGGAATCGCACTTAAGAATGTAAATAAATTCACTTTCCTTATCAGGTAATTCTGAAAAGGAAGGGGTAAACCTTCCAGCTGATGAGAAGTTTATTTCGTTTCTTATTACGAAATTATTTTTTGATGATGTTCCTTGCACTCGAAGCCATTTCGTTTGTTCTGATTGTCAGTTTCAACAATTACCAAAGGGTAACATTCTTTAATTCAAGCAGTAATTTTGCGGGAGCTGTGTATGAAAAATTCAGCTCGTTCGACGATTATTTCAGTTTAAGCCGCACGAATGCACGTCTGGCCGCTGACAATGCTTCGCTGCGCAAACAATTGCAATACAGGATGTCGTTACAGGAACAATATCCTGTAAATCGGCCTGATACGGTTGAGGCTCCGGCCTATGTTTTTACAGCGGCAAAAGTGATCAGTAATTCGGTAAATAAACAGCTGAATTACATTACCCTGAACAAAGGCTCAAGACACGGAATAAAACCCGACATGGGCATTATTGACGCCAGCGGTATCGTTGGAGTGATAACAAATGTTTCGCCCAACTATTCAACCGGATTGTCGATGCTAAACAGAAGGTTGAGTGTCCCTGCAAAAATCACAAAAAACAATTATTTTGGTTCGTTGGTGTGGGATGGTGAGCATTACAATACTGCCGACCTGCGGGAAATCCCGTTTCATATCATCGTAAATGTGGGTGATACGGTTGTTACCAGCGGGTATTCGAATGTTTTTCCTGAAGGGATCATGATCGGAACCATTAAAAAGTATGATGTAGAAAGTGGCACGAATTTCTACAATATCAAAGTGGAACTTTCTACCAATTTTAAAACGCTGAAATATGTTGAGGTAGTTCAGAATACCAAACAAACTGAATTGAAGAATCTTGAAAAAAATAACGTCAGTGAATGATTAAAGACTTTGGAAAATACGCGGTCATGTTTGTGGGGCTCGTTTTGCTCCAGGTGCTGATTCTGAATAATATTCAATTCAGCGGTTTCGTAAATCCGTATGTCTATATTTTATTCATAATGCTGTTGCCTTTTACCATTCCAGGTTATGCAGTTCTTGGGCTGTCTTTCCTCTTGGGATTGTCAATCGACATTTTTAGCAATACTCCCGGAGTTCATTCCAGCGCAACCGTTTTGCTCGGTTTTCTCCGCCCCGGAATTGCCAATTTGATTTCCTCGCGCGAAATCATTGAAAAGGGAAATACCCCCAATATGAAACAGTTGGGTTTTGCCAGTTTCCTGAAATATACCATTATAGCAGTACTTGTTCACCATCTGTTTCTCTTTTATGCTGAGGCATTTTCCTTCGAAGGATTTTTCCATACTTTACTTCGGATAATTCTCAGCAGCATTTTCTCTATTGTGATTATTCTGACCAGTCAGTTCATCATTTTTAAAAATTAGCAGCGGGTGGATACTTTCTCGAAACGCAAGTATATTATTGCCGCTATCATGCTCGGAATAGCTGCAATTTTCATCCTTCGGCTCTTTACGATTCAGATTACCAATAAAAC
>DAITNH010000124.1:0-8220 GCA_036834745.1 Prolixibacteraceae bacterium | reverse complement strand
GGTCTTGAAAAAGCATACGAAAATGAACTTCGCGGAATAAAAGGCGTGAACAATTACATGGTGGATGTCCATAACCGGATTAAAGGAAAATACAATGGCGGCATAACGGATACTACTGCGGTACTTGGGCAAAATTTGCTTACCGGACTTCACGCCCAGGTACAGGCTTATGCTGAATTGCTGATGACCAATAAACGGGGTGCCATTGTTGCCATCGAACCAGCCACCGGCGAAATACTGGTGATGGTAAGTGCACCATCGTATGATCCTAATTTACTTGTCGGGAGGCAGCGTAGTACAAATTACGGAATGTTGGTATCCGATTCGATTAACAAACCAATGTGGAACCGTGCAATCATTGGTACTTTCCCTCCCGGATCGACCTTTAAACTTGTCAATGCATTGATTGCCCTGGAGGAACACGCAATAACACCCTTCGACCGGTTTTCATGTTCAGGAAAAGGTTCGTCGCCCATCAAATGTACACACAGCCATGTCAGTCCGCTTGCCATGCGCGAAGCCATCCGTGAGTCGTGTAATTCATACTTCTGGAATTTGTTCCGGTCGGTGATCAACCATTCGCCAACACCTGCCGAAGGATTTGAGGTATGGCGTAAGCATGTGATGGATTTTGGTTTTGGTCAAAGAATTGGAACCGAATTGTCTTCAGAAGTAAAAGGAAACATTCCGGAGGTGGCATATTACGACAAATACTTTGGACAGAAAAGATGGAATTCAATGACCATCCGTTCTTTGGCAATCGGGCAGGGCGAAATACTGATTACACCGGTTCAGTTGGCCAACATGGCTGCTACCATTGCCAACCGGGGATATTATATTACACCTCATCTGGTGAAATCAATTCAGGATACAAACAGGGTTTACCGTGAACTAAAATACGAGAAGAAAGTTTCGGGCATCAATCCTGAATATTACAATATTGTGATTGAAGGAATGCAGGCGGTAATTGAAGAAACCCGGTTGAGTCAGTCAATCCGCATGGATAGCGTAATCATTTGCGGAAAAACCGGAACTGTGCAGAATCCGCATGGGGCCGACCACTCGGCTTTTGTGGCTTTTGCACCGCGCGACAATCCAAAAATTGCCATTGCCGTTTTTATCCAGAATGCCGGTTTCGGAGCTACTTATGCAGCCCCGATCGCTGGTTTAATTATGGAGAAATTTCTGAACGATTCGATCTCGCCAAGGAGAAAAGAGCTTGAACAAAGATTGATCGAAACAGATTTGATGAATGTAATACAAGTAAATAAATAAGTTACCGTGCCGAATAGAAACAACGTTTGGGCCAATATCGACTGGATCACAGTCTCAATTTACCTGGCAATGATGTTCATTGGCTGGATAAATATTTATGCTGCCGTATACAACGAAGAGCATAAAAGCATTTTTGATTTCAGTCAGCAATACGGAAAACAGTTGATTTGGATTCTTGCTGCAATATTTATTGCCACGCTCATGATCAATATCGACTCGAAATTTTTTGTGGCATTTTCCTTCCCCATTTATGTTATCATCCTCCTGTTACTTATGTTGGTGCCCTTTATTGGTACCGAAATCAACGGCGCAAAATCATGGATTCAGATAGGGAATTTTTTGATTCAACCTTCAGAGTTTATGAAAATGGCAACTTCGCTGGCCATTGCACGGTACATTAGTTCTTATACTTTCAAAATGCACAGCTACAAGTCGTTGCTGACGCTGGCCGGAATTATTTTTATTCCGGTGGGATTGATTTTCCTTCAGAACGACACCGGATCGGCCATTGTGTTCGGGGTTTTTCTGCTTGTGCTTTATCGTGAAGGACTGAACGGTATTGTGCTGTTCTTCAGTTTTCTGATTGCACTGGTATTTATTTTCACCATGGTTCTTGATCCCTTTGTAACGGTAGTGGTATTAACCATTGCTGCATTTCTGATCAATTACCTGATTCGAAAAAAAACAAAGCGCAACCTGATCGGAATGGGTATTTTTGCAACTATTTATGGCATTTTCTGGTTGATAAACTTTCTGGTTCAGGGAAATATCGATCCATTGTTTTTTTTACTTGCCGCGGCAGTGCTTTCATCTGCTATTTTCTTTCTGTGGGCAATGGTGCTTCGGAAAAGATCGCTGGCACTTTTAATCGGAATTTATCTTGGGAGTGTGCTTTTTGCCGTGTCGGTCGATTACGTTTTCGATAATATAATGGAACCGCACCAACGTGCCAGGATAAACGAATTGCTTGGCATTCAGTCTGATTTACATGGTGCAGGATACCATGTAAACCAATCAAAAATAGCCATTGGATCGGGTGGTTTTTTTGGAAAAGGATTTTTACAGGGAACCCAAACCAAATTTGACTTTGTGCCAGAACAGAGTACCGATTTTATCTTTTGCACAGTAGGCGAGGAGTGGGGATTCCTGGGAACGACTTTGGTCATTGCCCTGTTTATGGGATTGCTCTTACGTATAATTTATCTGGCAGAGCGCAACCGTTCCAAATTCAGTCGTGTTTATGGATATTGTGTCGCAACGATTCTCTTTTTTCACTTCGCGGTTAATATTGGAATGACCATTGGCCTGGCGCCTGTTATTGGGATTCCTCTGCCGTTTTTCAGCTACGGAGGTTCCTCCTTGTGGTCGTTTACACTACTTCTCTTTGTATTTGTGAGGCTCGATGCCAGCAGATTCGAACAGTTGAGTTATTGAGGAAGTTTCAGGTTTCAAGTTACAAGTTTCAAGTTTTGCTTCGAAAAAATGTTTTTGGTGCATATAAATTTTTTCTACGGAATTTAAATTCACAAGGGTATGCTAATTCAGTTATCTGAAAAACCCGGTAGGGTTTACTATTGATGATCCCCAATAAAATTGGGGGCAAAGGTAAAAACCGTGAACCACAACCCAGAAGTGGGTTGAACGAACGAATTTCCAAAACCTTTACGTGCAATAACAATACTACCCCAAAAGCAACCGACTAAATAATTTTTTACCCTGGCAGGCTGGGCTGTGTAAAGCCTGCCAGGGTAAAATTGAACCCAATCAGTGTCGGGAAACCCGAAATTGAGGCAGAAATGAAACCAACCGGGGTCGCCGACCTCAATGGCGGGGACAAAATGAAACTCGCTGAACAAAAAATGAAACCAATCAGGGTCTGGAACCCCGATGTTGAGGGTTAAATGAAACCAACCGGGGTCGCCGACCTCAATGCGTTTGTAAAAATGAAACTGTCCGGACAAATTTTGGATGAGCGGTTTTATTTTTACCCTGTCATTCATCGTTTAAAGTTTTTAAAGCCTATTTTTGGAAACCAATCACGAAAAGAGAAAACCAATATGACCCTCGCCGAAATACTGAAAGATTCGTCTTACAAACTCACCCAATTCAACCTCGTTGAAATTGATAATCTTGAAAAACGAATCATCAAACGTGCCGACAGTAAAGGCAATACCGTTCCTTATGCCAACTGTTTGGTGCGCAACAAAGAAGTAAAACTTACCCCCGAAGAAACCATTCGGCAATTGTATTTGCAGATTCTGATGGATGATTATGGCTACCATTCGTCGCGCATCGAGTTGGAATATCCGGTTTCGTTCGGTATTGAAAAGAAGCGTGCAGATATTGTGATTTTCGACAAAGACAACAAACGCGCTCCATATATTTTAATTGAGCTGAAGAAGCCCAAACTGAAGGATGGCAAAGAGCAGCTGCGAGGCTATTGTAATGCCACAGGCGCGCCAATTGGCGTATGGTCGAATGGCGATTCTATCTCCTACTATCACCGCAAAGATCCCAATTATTTCGAAGATTTACCAGCCATACCACGAGCCATCGAAAAACTTTCGGATATATTATCCGAACGCTGGACCATTGACGATTTGATTAAAAAAGATAAGTTGGTAAACGAACGTAAATCGTTGAAAGACCTGATCCTTGAAATGGAAAACGAGGTATTGGCAGGCGCTGGCGTTGATGCGTTCGAAGAACTGTTTAAACTGATATTCACTAAACTGTTTGACGAAATGGAATCGGGCCGCGACAAAAAGCGCTACCTCGAATTCCGCAACTACGGCGATACCGAAACCGAACTCAAAGAGAAAATACAAAGTATATTCAACCGGGCGAAAAAGAAATGGTCGGGCGTATTCTCCGACGATGCCAAAATTGAATTAACCACTTCGCACCTTTCGGTTTGCGTTTCGTCGCTGCAAGATGTGAAGCTCTTTAACAGCAACCTCGATGTGGTTGACGATGCTTTCGAATACCTGATTGGCAAAAGCAGCAAGGGCGAAAAAGGACAATACTTTACACCCCGGTATGTGATCGATATGTGCGTGAAAATGCTCAATCCCAAAGAGCATGAAACCATGATTGACACGGCGGCTGGCAGTTGCGGATTCCCTGTGCATACCATTTTTCATGTGTGGGAACAGATTATGAAAGAAGAGGGCTTGAACAAGAGCCACCTGTTTACGCTCGAACAAAAACCGCCGCGTTGCACCGACTATGTGAACGACAAAGTGTTTGCCATCGACTTTGACGAAAAGACTGTGCGCGTAGCCCGAACCCTGAACCTGATTGCCGGTGACGGACAAACCAATGTGCTGCACCTGAACACGCTCGATTGGGAACGTTGGGACGAAAAACTGGACGACGACGATTGGAAAGATACCTATTACGAAGGCTGGAAGAAACTGAAAAAACTTCGGCAAGACAAAACCAGCAACCGCGATTTCGGTTTCGACATCCTGATGGCCAATCCGCCTTTTGCAGGCGACATTAAAGAAAGTCGCATTATCTCGAAATACGAACTGGGTAAAAACGCGGCGGGAAAATACCAAACTGCCGTTGGGCGCGATATCCTGTTTATTGAGCGCAACCTCGACTTCCTGAAACCCGGTGGCCGCATGGCCATTGTGTTGCCGCAAGGCCGCTTTAACAACAGCAGCGACAAACAAATCCGTGAATTTATTGCCGAACGCTGCCGCATTTTGGGCGTGGTGGGTTTGCATGGCAATGTGTTTAAACCCCACACCGGAACCAAAACCAGCGTTTTGCTGGTGCAAAAATGGGATGACAGACAGACAGGGCATGCCCTGTCTCTATGCCCACGTCGCGACGATTACCCCATCTTTTTTGCCACCATGCAAGAACCAAGTAAAGACAACAGCGGCGAAAAAATATACATCCGGAAACGCGATTTACCCAACCTGTTCCAGGTGAAACCAACAGAGCCGCAACCGGTGCAGGGCGTTTTGGAACTGAAAGAACCGGAAATCCAATATGTAGCCACTGCACAAAACCTCGATGAATATGTACTCGACACCCACGGACACCTGATCATAAAACACGACTTGTTTAACCACGACGGATATACCAAAGACGGCATTGCCGAAGCCTTTGCCGAATTCGCTAAAAAGGAGAAACTCAGTTTTTTTTAACTAGCCCTTTCAACAAAGCGAAATACAACGCAATGTTGGAAGGGCTGGAGATAACAGAGATTAATCTAAAAGATCTGAAAAATGAAAATTTAACGTTTAGAATTGATAGTGAATTTCTAAAAAAAGAATATTTGAAAAACATCGAAAGTTTAAAAAAGTACAAATACGGCTTTTTTAAACTTCAGAATGCAATTCAGCACATGACAGGAGGTGCAACTCCGCTTGGTGCTGAATATTCAGAAAATGGTATCCCTTTTCTAAGGGTACAAAATATTATGCAGAACTATTTTTCTTTGAATGAAGTTGTTTATATAACAAAATCTCAAAATGACGAGATTAAAAGAAGTAGTTTAAAATACAGAGATGTACTTTTAACTATAACTGGTGTATCTTATGGTAAAAGTGCTACAGTTACGAAAAAAATTGAAGGCTCAAATATTAATCAACACTCCGTAAAGATTACTTTAAACGACAAACTAAATCCTTTTTTTCTTTCCACATTCTTTAATTCATCATTTGGAAAATTACAATCAGACAAAAGTATTGTTGGTGTAACAAGACCTGCCTTGGATTATGAAGTGATAAAAAACTTTACTATTCCCATTTTCCCGATAACATTACAGGAAAAGATTGAATTATTAATTGCAAAATCGGAAGAGATTGTAATCCAGTCTCAAAATATCTATAAAGAAGCTGAAACCCTTTTACTAGAAACCCTCAGCTTAAAAGACTTTGAACCCAGCACAGACGGGGTAAACGTGAAAAGTTATAAAGAATCGTTTTTGACATCGGGAAGATTGGATTCGGAGTTTTACCAAAAGAAGTATGAGGATATAGAATCGAAAATACTAGGATATAGGAACGGTGCAGATATTTTAAAGAATCAAATCGAATATATCACAACAGGAGAATATGCATCAAGTTATGAAAGTGTTGGAATGGAATCAGTACCCTATATTCGAAACAATAACATGAAAAAGGGTCATATAGAACTTGATGATGAATATAACGTGAACCCTAATAATTTCAAAACAAAAGCGAATATCGGAGAGATTCTTACTTCGAGAGTTGGAACAATTGGCTTATTTGGTGTCATAAAAGCGGGTCAAGAAAATTGTGTATATTCTGATAATATTCTTTGCTTCAAATTAACAGGCAATTACATTCCAGAGGTTTATGCGATGCTATTTTCCACAGAATTATATAAGCTTTTATTGGAAAAATTAGCAGGCGGTTCTGTTCAACCATTAATTACTCAAACTTCTCTCAAAGAACTTCCTATACCTAATGTTGAATATTCAATCCAACTAAAAGTAGCTGATTTAATAAACGAAAGTTTCCGGTTAAAAAAGCAATCGGAACAACTGTTAGAAACGGCCAAACGTGCGGTGGAAATAGCCATTGAGCAAGACGAAGATGCGGCAATGCGGTATATAAATAATCAGTCCTTACTTAAAAACTAAAACCATGAAAAAGACCATTTTTGGATTTATGAAGGAACACATGAAGCAAGTTGCTGAAATTATTGCTGAGCTTAGTCCAACATTCAATGCGCATGAATTTATCCAGAAATTTGAGAAAAGATTTAACGTTGAGTACGCGGCTTATTTGAACTCTTATACTGTCAATCCTCCTATGAAAGTAAACAATCAAATTGCAAGATTTCTTTCGGCAAATGAAACTGCGTTTAAAATCACTAAAACTCGAAGAGTAATGAGTTTAAATGCCAATGGCAAAAAGAGTAGCGTTCAGGAATGGGAAAAGTAAAAGTATAAGGTAAAGAATAATCACTATTTTTACTTTCAATTATTCTTAAACAATGCTATGTATTTCAGATTAAGCAGATCACAGGAAATTGATTTACTCAACCAACCCGAAACCGGAATGGGTTATCAGGTTGTTGAGGCCAATAAAGCAGGAAGCTACACACGTGAAAAGTTTTTGGTTCTCAATTCGGAAGTTGTTATTGAAATGAATGGTTTTGAGGATGGTCATATTCGCAAAGTCATTAATGATGGTATCTTTTCAATCAAATCAGGTGCAAGTTTAATTTCTTTAAATTCAATCATTGTTCTCAATGAAAAACAATTTCGCAATCAGGCCAATGAACCAAAAAGTGAGAATGAGAAAGGAGCTTTAGATAATCCGGTTGAATCTGCCGATGGAAATGAGATGTTTGTAAGGCTTTCTGCTTTTGATGATGATAAAAGAGTCGATAAAATAAATAGATGTTTGCGTCCAGGAAGTTTTACAACAACTTTTGACGATTATTTTCAATGTGTTTATACTGATGATGATCCTATTGAACGATACGCACTCCCTAACAACGACGAAATTAAATTTGCTTTTTACATTCAGCCTTTAATGAGTGATACGCTTCAACGAGGACGTGTTCAACCAGCATACGGCAAGCATGGTGGTGGAAAGGAGGCTTATTTTGCCAAGGGCACAGCTAAGGGAACATTTAAAAATCAAACACCGTACAAATGATCATGCAAAACAATTCCATTAAATTGCCAGAGAGCTTAATTAATAAGCTTATTAATTTGCCTGAAAGCGGCATGGGCTATCAGATTGTAAAAGTGATTCTGCGTAACGGAAAAATTTTGAAGAAGCATAAAGTCTTCAATTCTGAACTATTAATGCTTGAAGAAAACGAACTTATTCGGGCCATAGATATTGCTAATGTTGAACTGGAAAGCAAATAAAGAATTTTGATTCGCCTGCAAACCAGTATATCGAAGTACAAAGCTAGTCAGGGCGTGGCTTCGAGTCACACCTG
>DAITNH010000123.1:0-13751 GCA_036834745.1 Prolixibacteraceae bacterium | reverse complement strand
GGATTGGAACAGCTGATGTAATGGGGCAGATGCAGGGTGGCGTGTCGAAATTTGATGGTATTAGCTGGAAAAATTATACAACAACTGATGGACTTGTTGGCAATTTAGTTTGGTCTATTGCAATTGACCAAAAGGGTAATAAATGGTTTGGTACTTCTAAAGGAATCTCAATGTATGATGGAACCATTTGGACGACATTTGATGATATCTCATATATAACCTCAAATGGTGTAGGCGGACAATATGTGGGAAAAAGTTTCTATTCAATTTTGATAGATAATCACAATAATAAATGGTTCGGAACATTGGGAGGTGGTGCATTTAAATATGATGGCACTAAATGGACTACTTTTCCCCAATTGAATGGTCTTTATATTACGGATATAGTTGAGGATAATCAGGAGAACATATGGTTCGCAACCAACAAAGGTGTTTATAAATTTGATGGTACTACCTGGCTTAACTATACCAAAGCTGATGGTCTTTTAAATGATGGCGTTAATTCTATCGCGATTGACCAATACAATAATAAATGGTTCGCAACCGATGAAGGCATTTCAGAATTCAATGAAGATAAGATCGTGACAGGTATAAATAAATCAAATGACATTGCAATTGGTATCTATCCGAATCCAGCAACAAATTTTGTAATCGTTGACCTTGGTACCCTTCCCGCAAAAAGTACGGTTTTTACTATTTCTGATATTGTTGGCAGACAAATGCTTTCAAAGCAACTTTCTGCAAAAAAAAATGTGATTGATTTGCAATCATTAAGTGCGGGTATATATTTTTATCAGATTAGTAACAATCGAACCGGTAAATTGATAAAAAGATAAAACTACAGCACCTCCTCTTAATTACTTCTGGTCTGCCATCCAAATTGCATCGAGTAAAATCATCGAATCGAGCGAAATATTTTTTTCGATTGCCTTCGCTTCAACTTGTTTAAGCCATTCGGGCGAACTTTTTATGGCCTTAACAAACCCGTCAATCCTACTTTGCCTTTCATTTGCGATCGTATAGCTGGGTTGCCAACCGGAACCTGATCCCATCGCTTTCACCCTGATGATTTCATTCTTCGTTTCACTGTCAGAAAAAATGGTATCAACAAGCAACTGAATGTTGTTGCGTGCAGCAGCATCTTTTACCATTTGTAACAATACGGACGCATGTCTGTCGGGAGTTGAATAAATGTGGACGTTTTTACCTGTAGCCACCACACTATCAAGGCTGACTGGGGCACCGCGCCACAATTTCACCTCATCCGGGTTGCCTTCGTAGGTAATTATATTTGGGTTTACCTCCATCAGTTGGGGCAGATAATCTATCCGGTGACCGCAATAACTTAGCCCGTAAACCAAGGCATTTTCTGGATATGGGCCGCTTTCCCAGGTTGGTTCAACAAACCAAAAATCTGTTTTCTCAATCTCTGTATCAACAAAGTCTTTGATTTTTTCACGCTGACCGATCAATTTTGAAATGAGAATATAATCGTCTTTAACCCTGCCGGCAGTGAAAAAAATGAACAGAAGTGGCAGGATGAATGAGCCTAAAATTACCTGACTTTTTTTAACCATTATTTTTGAAAGAAAAAGCGAGATAGAAAAAAACATGAATCCATACATAATGAAAACCGGAGCCAGGTAATAGTTCTTAAAATGTTTCGAAACCATCAGCATTTGCAAGGCGATAATGAACAGAAAACCGGCAAACAGAAACACAAAGCTTTTCATCCCTTCCTGCCTTTTTCGTATGGCAATGATGATCAACACAATTAAAGCTGCAATAAGTAGAAAAAGTCCCGGATTTAACCTGAAAATTTCGGATGCACTGTCCATCATTTTCTGGAAATTCAGCACATTGGCTTCTCCTCCGCCATAAAGCCCGTCGTGCTTAAATATGCCGGTAATAAAACGGCGAAAGTCTCCGAACTTGTTAATGATGGGTGCAATGAAAACGAAGAAAGAAACAATGCCCGATCCGAGGTAAATCAACCTATTTTTGTTACCGTCTATAAGTAAAAATGGAAGGATAAGCAGAGGCAAATAGTTAATTTTTATGGCCAGTCCCAAAGCCATCGCTACCCCACTCCATACTGCGAATTTCCGCGACGAACGGTTTTCGTATCCATGTTTCAGGTAAACCAAAATAAAAATCAGTCCGGCGATCATAAAAAACCGGTCGGGGCTCACACGCGAAAAGAACCAGATCAACACATCGTTGAAAAAGCAACCAGCCTGCAAAATGGCAATTTGCCAAAAAGGTATATTGCGCTTGATACCGATGAACCCAACTGCTAAAATCAATAGAGCCTGAATCAAAAACATGGAATTTGAAATCGCATTCATATAATGTTCGGGCCGGGCAAAAACATCCTGCACGATATTTCCATTTCCTGAAAACAAATGGGTCATCCGGATCACCAAACCGTTGAAAATCTGCAATGGAGTGCCCGGATGGTCAATGTGCCCGATGTAGTTGAATTTGAGAATGGCACAGTTCAACCCATTGATTAAATAAGGAAATTCCGGATCGGAAGATTTTGAATAAAACGGGTCGAAAAACAGGTATGTAAAAATACCCCAGACCACTACCAGCAATGGAATGATTGCTATGCTGAAATTTCTTTTGAAAAAATTCATTTCGATCTTTTATTTGAATTTGATTTTCCTCGCAGCAAACAAGCTCATCTTTATCAGCAGCCAGCCATGGCTGAAACGGCTGATCTGGGTTGATCCGTATTCGCGGTCGCGGTAACGAACAATTACTTCGGTAATTTTTAGGTTCAGTTTGGCAGCGCCAAAAAGCAGGTCGAAATCGCCAAATGGGTCGAAATCGCCAAAATATTTCCGGTTGGCAATGATCTTTTCATAGTCGTTACGGAAAAGCACCTTTGTTCCGCACAGCGTATCTTTCAGTTGCTGACCGAGCACGTAAGAGAAAAACCAGCCAAAGAATTTATTGGCGAGGAAATTAAGAAAACGCATTGCCTCTTTGTCCATGGGATAAACCAGGCGGCACCCGTTTATAAATTCGCCTTTGTTATCGCGCAACGCATCATAAAATTTGGGCATATCTTCAGGCGGTGTAGTCAGGTCGGCATCGAGGATCATCAGGATGTCGCAGGTAGCCGCGTCGAAGGCTTCGCGCACAGCATTTCCCTTTCCTTTTCCGGTCTGCCTCATTACTTTCATGTCAACTTCAGGATATGCCTTCTGAACCCTCAACATTTCCTCATAAGTGCCATCGCTCGAATGTCCTTCAATAAAAATAAATTCCTGATGAGATCCGAATTTGGGAGTGCGTTTGATTGCATTTTCCATGTTCCCCTTTTCATTTCGGGCCGGAACAACAATGGTGACCGAAAATTCCTTTGGTTCTGAATAAACCGGACGAACACTGATAAATTTGATAAGATCGAGTCCGTTTATGAGTGGCAAATTTGCAATAAAAGTGTTCACAACGAGGTTGAATACCGGAATATATTTGGGAAAAAGCAGTTTCCTTTCAACTTTGATGATCTCGAAATTCTCGAGGTGGAGCACATTTTCAATATCCTTAGTCGAAAGCCAGTTTTGGAGCGGTTGTTTGGCTTTCAGGCCAATCGTTTCGCCAAATTTCAGAAACGGTTCCCAAAGGTGATTGTAGCTCGAAATAATGATTTTAGTTCGCGGTGTTACGTAACTTCTCAATCTTCGGAAAAAAGCCTGCACGTCCCACACAGAGGTAATCAAATCGGAAACAATAATGTAGTCAATGTCCACATTTGGAGTAAAATCGTGCGCATCGGACAGATAAAATTCCAGATGCGGGTATTTCTGTTTGGCGATATTTATTGCAGTTGGCGAGAAATCGACTCCAATTCCTTTGCCGGGCCTTACCGAATTCAGCAAATCGCCCGTTGAGCAACCAAGTTCCAGCACGGTTGAACCTTCAGGAATGATAAAGGAAAATTGCTTTTCGATGGTTTTCTGGTAAAATCGGTTTCTTCTTTTCCACTTGTCACGTTTGGGGGCTATACTTTCAAAATAATCAAGGAGAATTTGTTGTCCTTTTTCCATTGGGTTGAAGTCAGGTTATATAAAAAAAATTGAAGTCGCAATGATACTAAAGTTTTGAAAATCTTTCATTCGAAAATATCGTTATTAATTTTTTGATTATTTGAGCGTTCTTATGGAACTATCATGCCAAGAGATCTCCACTTCGAACTATATTTTCATCTGTTTATAATTTGTTTTTTAATTGTCAGATGGAACTCGCCAATAATCATTCTCCTGTGTGAGACGTAATTCTCATGGCTCGTTTCATTTCTTTTTGTGCCGCCTCCTTTAAAATTAATCCCGCGGCATGTTCGTTTCATTTGTTTATAATTTGTTGTTTTCTAATTACCAGATAGCCTGTCCCTATCTATCGGGAGAACTCGCCAATAATCATTCTTTTGTGTCCCTTTTAATCTGGATGGCTCGTTTCATGAACTCTTTTGATGAATGCGTGAATGAGATTTAATGCCTACCTTTCAGTATACCTTTCAGTATACTTTTCAGTATACTTTTCATCCTATTACTCTCCAATGGCCGCCTTTGTCTGGGCCGACACGTTCAATTTTATTCTCGGTTTGCAATTTTTTAATCTGCTTTTTTATTGCAATAACAGATTTTCCAATAATTTCAGCAAGTTCAGGAATTGTCACATCACTGTTCAATGCAATAAGCTCTAAAATACTTTCTGATGTTTTCTTTTGTATTTTCTTAAATTCTTTGGTTTGCTCCCCAATCAAATGCGCATGATTACCAGCTTTAAAAGTAATCATCATCCCTCCAAATTCATTACTAAATTCAGGAGTTGGCACTTTTGCCAATATACATTCAGTATTTATCTTCTCGATTCCACGACCCCACGCTTCAATATAGCCGGCTCTGAAAAAGGCTGAAGCAATGAGTGGGTTGTGAGGAATGGATGGGTGCTTTTTCTGCAACGCTAAAATTGAGAGTTCATCGGGCAATTTACCTGCATTCCAGAATATTATTTGATTTTCGTACACACTAATTTGTACTGGATTACCACTGCTGTAATCTTTGTGTACAACAGCGTTCAATAAAGCTTCACGCAAGGCAGGAGCTGGAAACAAATACTCTTCAACTCTTTGGATGCCCTCATAACTTATGTATGCTTTCATATATTTCGTTAGCAACAAATCAATGGTTTTATCAATTTGTTGAAATAAATTTCCGTGTATTTCGTCCTGATAAATTAGCTCTGAATTTGTTTCAAAAAAACCAATCTTAATAAATGCACCTGTCACAAAACGCTCTGGATCATCATAGAAGAGCAAAGCAGCTGCACGTTTAAGATAGGAATCTTGGCAAAGATGCAGCTTCTCCAAAATTGATTCTCGGCTTTCGGTGAGTATTTCTTCACCAAGCCTTCTACTTAAAACTGCCTTTTTGGTAAAAAGTGCAAATGCATTAGGATCAAGATTTTCGGGTAATAAATTTGGCACAGGAACAGTGTCCCAGTGCAAACCATATTTTCTTAGCAGGAATGAGTTTAGGGCAGATCCGGTGAGCTCTTGTTTAGTACTTCCACTGCGGTAATGGTATTGACCTTTGTAGTTTACCGGGTATGGATAAGCATCAACACGAATTTCAATATAGTACATTTCATTTTCGCTTTTCAAATCAACATCTGCTACCACACCTAAAATATCTTTGATCTTGTTGGGGATTTCTTCCAAAAGCGATTTGGCATTTTTAAGTCCGGTGAGCTGGCCTTTATCGTTTTTGCCAATTACAAGGATTCCACCTTGTGCATTGGCAAATCCACATACCCATTTTATGTACTCGTCCTTCCAAGTCTCTTTCCATTCAATATGCTGATTCTCTTCCATGTCAATAAAAATTTCATTTTAATTCTCTTCCTTTAACAGGTTTTCAGATTCAAATATTTTATAGTTGGCGAGAAATCGACACCAATACCTTTGCCTGGTTTTACAGCATTCAGCAAATCACCGGTTGAGCAGCCAAGTTCCAGCACCGTTGAACCTTCATGAATGATGAAGGAAAATTGTTTTTCGATGGTCTTCTGATAAAATCGGTTTCTCCTTTTCCATTTGTCCCGCTTGGGGGCTATACTTTCAAAATAATCAAGGAGAATTTGTTGTCCTTTTCCATTGTAAATTTCTATTCGTTAAACGATCGAATCTGATCTATTGCTTTTCGATTATAAACTCTTCTTCATTTTCAATATAGTTGCAACTATTCAAAACAATTTGCGAGCTGCCGGTAACTTTTAGCTTTATCCAAGCCAGTTTAGTGTCATTTTCTTTTCTTTTTCGTAAGGCAATATACTTGTATCCAATATTTACCCATGCTTTCCTGTAAATGTCTCCATGATACATCCTACTTGCACCGCCTGGATTCTGATAATATGCAATCATAGTTGAATCACTCGTAAAATCGCCTCCCAATTTTATTACATCTCCGGCATTGAATATCTTGGTTGAAGAACAATCCAAAACAACAAAAAATCAAAACGAGATATGCTATTTTATTCATCAGAATCAGATTTTGACACCCCTATAATTGATTCAACTATTGGTTGATATTGGTTTCTGAAATCAGGTAGTTCGGCCTTCGTTTGTTTTCGATGAAAAGTTTGCCAAGGTATTCGCCAATGATACCGAGCATCAGCAGATTGATGCCTCCGACAAACAGAACGCTCAAAATAACCGAAGTCCAACCGGTTACGGCCTGATCGGTAAAAAGGAAGGCATAAGTGGCATACAATCCATAAAGAAAAGCAAGAAAAGCAAACACAAACCCTAGGTAAATTGAGAGCCGCAAAGGTTTTACGCTGAAAGAAGTGACCCCTGAAGTGGCAAACTTCAGCATCTTTTTGAAAGTATATTTGGTTGTTCCTGCAAACCGTTCGTTCGCTTTGAACGGTACAATTGTCTGCCGGAATCCCATCCACGGAATGATGCCCCGAAAGAACAGGTAATTTTCTGGAAACAATTTTAATTGCTTTAGCACTTTTTTGTCCATCAGGCGGAAATCAGCCATTCCGTTTTCGATGTTCACATCCGACAATTTCCGCATGATATGATAAAAAATTCCGGACGATATTTTTTTTGTATATGAAATACTGTCGTGGTCGGCCCGGATGGTATTCACAATTTCAAATCCTTCCTCCCACTTGGCAATCAGTTCAGGAATAACTGCTGGCGGGTGCTGCAAATCGGCATCAAGGCTGATGGCACAATCGCCGGAAGCAAAATCATATCCAGCCTTTAGAGCGTTTTGATGCCCGAAATTGCGCGACAATGAAATGTATTTTATGTGCTGATTGTCTTTTGCAAGATTTAAAATGACCTGAAAAGTATTGTCGCGACTGCCATCATTCACATAAATGACCTCATAATCATAGTTTTCGGGTAAGAACTGAAGCAGCGTTTTATTGAACGTTGCCAGGCTTTCTTCCTCATTGAAACAAGGTACAACAACAGATATTTTTTTTTGAGGTTCCATTAATTATCTTTTATTCTGTAGAGATACTTTAATTTGTATGACAATAATCCTGCAAAATAGTGGTGATTTCACAAGTATGTTTTTTAAGTATTACCGTCGAGATTAATTGTTGATTTTTTTTCCTTTGGCTTTTGTCCAAGAGCGTGCAAGTCTTGTATAATGATAATATATGCTATCAGCAATAAAATAGCCAGAACGATATTCATTTCCCAAATCAATACTAAAACTATTTTGCCTGAAATTATATTTCACGTCAATGCCACAAATAAGATTATCAAATATATTACTTTTAAAAATTCTAAGAGTGTCTCTTGATTGTTTATGAATTATTTGCCACTCTGAATTAATAAGTTGCGGCCACGAATGATCAAAATCACACACGTAACTTCCAATTACATCATTTCTGTAATCATATTTTAAAGAATCAATGGTATCCTTTTTAATTATGTAGGAAAAATCAAGCCGTTTAGAATTGACATCTTTTATTGTCACAAGAATCTTCAAGTTTTCGACAAGATTCACAACAAATGGGCCACTACCCTTCAAAGTATCAGGCATAAGCCATTTATATGAATATGGCCCATTTCCATCCTTTGGAGATACTTCAAAACTAACAGAGATACTATCGTTAGGATAGCAGATTAATCTTTTAATCAACAAATCTGCATTAAAATCAAATCTCGGCTGATCATTTGATTCCTTTTTACAATTTTGGAATAATGCAAAACCAATTAAAATACTGAGGAGAATTTTTAAACTGTATTTCATAATTACCTGATAGAATTAATTATTCTTTATCTCCTAACCTGAATATTTTTATTCCATGGTATTCGCCAATCTGATTTTTAGTAAATGGGGCAACATCCTCGCGAAGGAGAGTTTCTTCATCTTGTACAATCATATATTTGGCACCGAGTTCAATTTTGCGTTCCGTAGTTTTTGCTCCTGAGTAGTTAACCGAATAATGATAATCGGTAAATCCTCTCTGGTTAAGTAAAGCTAGTGTAACGTTTGTCGTTTGGTCAGGGAGCGAGATCACTTTGTCCTCAAACCGGATACCCAAACTGCGCAGATAGGGAACAACACCTTCGTATCTTTTGTAGTGAACTTCCCAATCCCAATAAGACCACTTCCAATATTCATTGACACGACTTGGTAACGGAATGTTTTCAGTGACCATTTTATCGTGTGGATTGTAATGAGATCTGGTCATTACCAAATTGTAATTAAATGCAAGTATTAATAATACAAATGCGATGTACTTCACTATTTTGGAATTAAACAGATTTAGAGATGAGTTTTTCAGCACGGTCAAAAATGTAATCGTAATTGCCGGAATTATGATGGTTATGTCGATCAGGAAATACTCATGCGCATCAAATGCTTGAAAAAACATAAGAATAAACATTACCAACCCTAAAAATAACATGAAAGTGATTAAAAGTAATGTTCGGTCAGCTTTCTTCCAAAGGACTATTGACGTAATAAATAATCCAAAAATTACAATTAAGGCAATCGGATTAAAGAAGTGGATTACAGTTCCAGTGTATGCAGTATCAAGAATTCGCTGTATGTGCTCGGCGGTTAAATTCCATATTGGTATAATATCCAGACGGAACAACCCGTCCAGGTTCTTGGCATTATAATCTCTGGAAAAAAGATACCACGAAAATACGACGGCAAACACAAAAACAACAGAGGCGAGCTGCAATAGAAACTCTTTATGCTTCTGCCGTATCCGGAGAATATTCTGAAGGAAAAAGACCGCATTTATAGCTAAAAAAGCGAAAAGGCTCGATATTTTTAAAAGTGCGCCCAACGAAAATAGAATCGTTGACAGTATTAAAAAAAGAACTCGTGATGAAGTGTGATATTTATAATAATAATAACTTGCTATAAGTGTGAGTCCAAGTGCCGGGATATTAGGGAGAAAATTAAATCCGTAATATCCAAGTAGAGGCGACGAAAACATGAGCAGACTTACAAGTATTGCCCACGAATGATCTTTTAATATCTCGTAAGATAGTTTATATAAATAATACAGGCCGAGAAATAAAATGATCAAATTGATTATTCTTGGTACAAATGGGCTTACTCCCGTCAGGCTCCAGATTTTTGCGGTAACATAGTGTAAAATTGGGAATTCGCTTGCCGCTTTACTGCCCATGTCTTCGAGAACAAGTAAAATTGATGGTTCAAAAAAGTTGTTATTTCCATAATAGTAGCTTAACGCGAAAGCATAACTATCAGCTTGTCGGTATGAATGGCGCGAAACCGGGCCTTTCATTGCAACTTCCTGATATCCCATTAAGAAGAATAATCCGATAGAAATAATTAGGAAAAGGTATATTGGAACGTGTTTTTTATTCGGGGCGAGTCTTGGTAATTTCAATTTGATCATTCCTGTTTTTTTTTCGTAAAGATAGTTTGATTTCGCTTTTTAAAAAGAAAGTTAAGTAAAAAGTATAGTTTGATTCTTATCTTGCGATTTCATTTTTTGAATAGGTTAAAGAACGTTTAAAACCATAATATAACAATACAAATGTTTGAAAATTATCCGAAAGTAAGAACAAAATTGCCATTGGAATTTCAGGAAATATATTCTGAACACTATAAAAACAACCGCGAAGGCGGAACCTCTGCATCGTCGGTCGCACAGAAAATGGAAGCATGGCTCCATCACAAAGTTGCAAAAGATCTGAAAGACGGAAAGAACAGATCGACATTGGAAATCGGAGCGGGAACGCTGAACCAGTTAATGTATGAAAACACTGCGCCTTATGACATCATTGAACCTTTCCATGAACTTTTCATCAACTCAAAATTTAAAAGCAGAATCAATAAAGTATATGACGATATTGATGAAATAAGTGAGTTAAACAAATACGACAGGATTACTTCAATAGCAACATTCGAACACATTACCGACCTCCCGAAAGTAGTTGCAAAGTCGTGTATTCTTCTAAATGAGCATGGCACTTTGAGGGTTTCAATTCCGAATGAAGGAACCATTCTATGGAAAATGGGATACAAATTTACGACCGGCGTAGAGTTCAAATTAAAATATGGCCTTGATTACAGCATTTTAATGAATTACGAACATGTTAACACAGCCGATGAAATTGAACAGGTACTGAAATATTTCTACGGAAAAGTTAAATGCTCCTGCTTCGGATTGAATAAAACATTCGCTTTTTATCGTTTTTATGAATGTTCAAAACCGAGGGTTGAATCTGCAAAAGGGTATTTAAATTCGCTAAAAGGGAAGTGAAACAAAAACCCCCTGAAATACGGATAGAAAAACCTTTACATAAGTTAAGAATTTTCAGCACGCCATGACATAACGTAAACTATCCGTATTCGGGGGGTTATATGAATTTCGTAGAACCAATTGTTTGTTGATTTTACTACAACAACCAAAAATGCAAAGTTGTTTGCGGAATTAGAAAAATTAGCTGCTAAAACTTAATTATGAATCCTCACAGAACTTAATTCTGTTTAAATAATTAAAACCTGGTCATGGTTGCTGTTTTGATAACAATCGGAGCCAGTTTTTCATCTCCAAGGATATCTTTCAAGGTAAGTTTCTCATCATTTACCGAAGTAATCTCGAATGAATAATCACCTTTTACCGGCAACGTGGCAGTGTAATCTCCGGTTTCCATTTCAAACACAAACTGACGTTTGTCTGCAGTTGCAGTTAAATCGTACACTTCACCATTGGCTCCGGGACCGGTAACTTTAACCGACTTCATTTCATAATTTGAAGTAGCATAAATAACAAGCCCATATCTTATACCGGCATCAGTTTTAAGATCCTGAATCATAACATCAACTACTGCCTGGAGTGGCACCGGATCATCATCCTGGCAGGATACAAGCGTAAAAGCACCGATCGACAGGCAAAGGAATACCTGCAAACAATTTTCTGAATTTTTCCATTTTTAAAACATTTGATTTGTTAACTATTTACAATTGACGGTTCATGGCCGTTCTTTTATTGTTGATAGATGGTTGCACAAAATGGAAGGTTGTGTTTGTTCAGAAAAATTCAGAAAAAAGTTATTTACTTCCCGCTACTACCGTATAAAAATCTTCAGGATTAAGATATTGTTGTGCCAATTGCATTATTTCTTCGGAAGTAATATTTCGTAAAACATGCAGTGAATCATCGTAAAACGAATAATCCAGGCCGAAATCATTGATGGCTTTGAAACTTCCGGCAAGGGCAAAAGGGCCATCGAAGTCGCGTAAAAATTCACCCAGCAGATAACTTTTTACCGTCTCCAATTCATTTTCCGAAACCAGTTCTGTTTGCAGCCTTTTCATTTCGATGGCTATTTCTTTCAGTGTCGGCTCAACATATTCATTTCCTACTTCAGTGGTAATAATCAGGTAACTGACATGTTTCAGCGAAAGCACATAGCTGCCGATTCCGTAAGTGTATCCTTTTTCTTCGCGAATGTTGGTCATTAACCGCGACCCGAAATAACCTCCCAAAATAGTGACTAGCACCGATAGTGCATGATAATCCGGATGGTTTTTGGGAACCCAGAACTTCCCCATCCGAACAGCCGACTGAATGCCATTGGCCTTTTCAACATGGTGAAATTTCTGCGGATCGGCACTAATCTCATATTTTGGCGCATTTATTGAATTTCCCTGCCAGTCGCTTCCGCCGAAATGAGTTTCCAAAAGAGCCAGAACCGATTCGTCAATCTGTCCTGCTGCAATAATCCGGCAATTTCCGGAGTGATAATACGATTGATAAAACTGCAACAACATTTCGCGGTTGACCTGATCAAAATCTTCCAGTTTGTTGGTAATGGCATACGGATGCGACTCTCCAAACATCACCTGTGTGAATTTTTTCTGGCAGAGGGTTTTTACCTTTTGGTTTTCGAGCAGAAACTTTTGCTTGTTTTTGTCAATCAGCACCTCGAGTTCATACTGCGGAAAAACAGAATGTTTGATCAGATTTTCGGTGATTTCCAAAATGGTTTTCAAATGTTTCCCAAGGCTTATTATATTGAAATATCCATAATTCTGGTCGGCAGTCAATTGAAGGTAAGCTCCGTAAAAATCGAATTTTTCGCCAATATCGGCAGCCGAAAAGTTGGCGCTCCCCTCCTCAAGCATCGAATTGCAAAGACTGGCAATAAGGTTGGCCTGCTGAAACCATGTTCCGGCTTCAAAAATAAAATCAATTTTCACCACGTCCTGCGAACCGGCATTCACAAAATAAACCGGAATGCCATTGGAAAGAAGCCGTTTTTCGGCCTTTACCATGTCAATGTGTTCTATTGGATTAACAGTGGGTTGTATATTACGATTCAACATGTTCTGACTTTTTAGCAATGTAATTTAAAACGGAGCAATTTTCGTGACTAAATAAGTGTTGGGCTACTTCCTGAATCTGCGCAGTGGTGACAGACCGGTAGAAATCAACCTGAGAATTGATCAAACCTGCATCCTTCAATATTTCGTTGGTCGCGAGGTTCATCGCTTTGTTCAGGTAATTCATCTCGCTGTATTCAATGTTGGCTTCTACTTTATTCTTCACCTTTTCAAGTTCGTATTCCGAAACCCGTTCCTGTTTCATTCGGTCAAGTTCACGTTCAATGGCTTTCCGGGCAGTTTCAAGCGAAATTCCGTTGCTTGGTTTTCCTGAAACAACAAATAATCCCGGATCATTGTCTCCTGAAAGGTAGGCGTCAAGTTCGGTAAACAATTTCTCTTTCTGAACCAGGTTCTGGTACATGCGCGACGAATTTCCGTTTGAAAGCACGTCCGAAATCAAATCGGTGGCGTAATACATCGGATCGAGGCGATCGGCCATGTGGTATGCCATGTAAATTGTATCGTTCGGAACATCGCGCACCACCGACTGTTCACGAATTTCGGTCTGTTCGGGTTCCTGCGGAATTGCACGTTGCTTAACTGCCCTGTTCGGAATATGCCCAAACCAACGGTTGGCAAGCGTCAGTACCTTGTCAAAATCAACATCGCCTGCAACAACCAGCACCGCATTATCAGGAGCGTAGTGGGCATAAAAGAAATCCTTTACCTGCTGCATGGTTGCCTTTTCAATATGACTGATTTCGCGTCCAATGGTTGGCCACTGATACGGATGGACTTTGTAGGCCAGTTGACGAAGCAAAGCCCAAACATCGCCGTAAGGCTGGTTCAGATTGCGCTGTTTGAACTCTTCAATCACCACGTTTC
>DAITNH010000122.1:0-13869 GCA_036834745.1 Prolixibacteraceae bacterium | reverse complement strand
ATCCGGTGGAAATAACCATTCCTGAAGTTTATGCCGACAGTGTTCAGGATGTTTCGAACAAAGACGTGGCTGATTTGGGTTATGTTCGCGTAAAGTTTCTGGAAAGCAAAACCGACCAGAAAGCTGACAATGAAGCACTGATTCTTTCAGAATTGGTTACCTCGGTGAAATTGCTTCAGGATAAAGGCGTGAAAGCCCGTGAAATGGCCATTCTGGTTCGCGCAAAGAACGAAGCCCGCCTGATTGCCGACCTTTTTCTGGAACAAAAGGGCCTTCCCGAAAATGCTGCCTATAACTTTGATATTCTTTCGAGCGAATCGCTATATATCATTAATTCAGAAGTAATTGGGTTCATTATTTCCGCATTGACCAGCTTTCTGAACCCGGACGATCAGGTAGTGAAAGCTGAAGTCAATTATTTATATTACCGGAAGATCTTTCCGCAGTTGAGGGCAATTGGGAAGGTGCCGGAGTTGAGGCATGGAGCAGAGAGCATGGGGCAAGGAGCAAGGAGCAAGGGGCAAGGAGTGCCGCTCCCTGAGCGCGAAGCAGTCGAAGGGAGGAGAACTGGGGAAGTAGTTTCAAGTTCCAGGTTTCAAGTTCCAAGTCAAAAAGGCGCTGTTCAGCAGAATCTGACTTTGAATTTATTTTCGAAGTCCGAAGTCCGAAGTCCGAAGTCGGAAGCAAAAAGTCCGATGATCGCAGCATCGCTTCCTGAGCGCGAAGCAGTCGAAGGAGGTTTTAAACCAGAAACTGTCGCAACATCGCTTCCTGAGCGCGAAGCAGTCGAAGGGAGTTCTGTATCGGGAGCAACCTACGAACCAACTATCTACCAGCAGTTTGAGGAAATGGATGATCCGGAGAACGACCTGATGCATTTTCTGACGGGTAAAAGTTTTCAGGAATTGATTGCAGGGAAACCGATTCCGGAAATTATTTACAGCATTTGCGAGAAGTTTAACCTCTTCAACCTGACCGACGAACTTGCGTATTTGCAGGCGTTTGTCGATCAGATTTCTGTTTTTGAGCGCACCCAGGCTTCCGAACTGACCAGTTTCCTGAATTGGTGGGAGCAAAACGGCGAACGGTTCACTATCCCGGTTTCCGACAGTATTGATGCGATCACCGTACTGACCATCCACAAATCGAAAGGACTGGAATTTACCCATGTATTTGTACCGTTTTTCAACTGGTCGATTCACCCGCCGGCAACTCCCGACCGTGCGCCTTTACTTTGGTGCAAGCCGGAAGTCGAGCCTTTCAGCGACATGGAACTGGTGCCGGTACGATACAAATCGGATGTTGGAGATTCCATCTTTTACCGCGAATTTTTCACGGAGAAATTCAATACTTACATTGACAACCTGAACCTGATGTACGTGGTTTTCACACGTGCCAAAGTAGCTTTGTGGGTTTGGGCAAGTTTCTCGGCCACAAAACTTACTTCGGTGGGCGATTTGCTGAAACAGGCTTTGGAAAAGCAAACCGTCATGGGATCGTGTGGATTGAAGGAGAACGAATCTGTTCAGTTGGCGGAAAGTTATGATCCTGAAGAACAACTGTTCGAAATCGGGGAAATAACTGTTTCAGAAGAGAAAAAGAAGAACGGGAAAACGGTGAAGGATGTCAGGCTTTCGGAATTTGAATTTGCCGATTTCAGAAAATTCCTGAACATTAAAAAACGGGGCGAAGATTTTTTTACCAGGGACGACAAGAAGCAAAGTGGTATTAATAACGGAAAGCAGATTCATGAAATTCTTTCGCTGGTTGAATCGACAGTTGATCTGGACAAAGCGTTAAAACGGATAGAGTTGGAAGGCAAAATTGGCGCCGATAAAACCGAAGCGATGAAAGCTGAATTGCTGGAAATGCTGAGTGACAAGGAAGTAAAGTCGTGGTTCGATGGAACTTACAGGGTTGTAAACGAACGAAATATCCTGACTGGTGCAAATGGCCTTAAACGCCCCGACCGCATCATGATTGGTGAGAATGGGGTAGTGGTGGTCGATTATAAATCAGGAGAAATGGAGTCGGATAAATACAAATCCCAATTGCGTGCGTACATTCGTGAACTGAAAAATTGCGGTTATGAAAATGTATCAGGATTTATTTGGTACACGCGGCAAAATAAACGGGTGGAGGTATAATTTCACAATGAAAAAACTGATTCTTTTTGCCGGAATAATATTCTTTTTCATTTGCCCCGTTGCGGCTGATGAATCGGAAGATCCATGCCATTATTCAACAGAAGGAACGGATTTTTGGTTTGGTCTGATGCAAAACCGAAGTAACCATCCTGTTCATTATCTTGAAATTACGGTTACATCACGATTTGGGGCTGACTTTACGCTTACTTACGGTCCAAATGAGATTCCAATTGGTGCCAACTATTCAGTAGAAGCCAATAAGTCAATTATAGTTCCTATTGATTTTAGTTTACTGGAATCTATGGGATCTGAAATCCATGAAAACAAAGGCATACACCTTGTTTCAAAAACCAACCCGGTAAATGTTTATGCCTTAAATTACCGCACACAGTCGTCAGATGTTGCAGTAATTTATCCTACGGAATCGTTGGGAAAAGAATATTTTGCCATGTGTTATACGCCTCGTAACACAAGCACCGCCGAATCAAACAGCGAATTTTTAATTGTTGCATGCGAGGACAACACCAATGTTACAATAACACCGGTTGTTAATACCGATCAGGGAAAACCTGCCAATATACCTTTCAATATCCAGTTGAATAAAGGCCAGTCTTTTCAGGTGCAATCCATGAACACTGCTGTTGCAGGACAGGGAGACTTAAGCGGAAGTTATGTTTCAGCAAACAAACCAATCGCTTTTTTCTCAGGTTCCAAGGCCACACCAATTCCCAATTCAGGTTATACGAATTTTTCATACGATCATTTATACGAACAGATGCCGCCAACAAGTACCTGGGGAAAAGAGTTTTATGTTGTTCCTTTAAAACAAAAGGTTAAAGACACTTACAGGGTTTTGGCTGCCGAAGACGGTACAATTGTTACAATTGAGGGTCTCAACCGGACAATTACACTCAACCGGGGAAAATTCTTTGAGTTTGAACTCACAAGTACTCAGGCAAGCCGGGTAATCTCCACCAAAAGAGTATTGCTGGCGCAGTATTGCAGATCGCAAAGGGCTGATGGAAATACCGGGGTCGGCGACCCTTTTATGATTATTTTAAGTCCTGTGGTTCAGAAGGTCAGTGACGTTACCTTCGTCGCATATAAATCAGCCAAGGTTGAAAATATCTTCTATGTTAATATCATTACGCTGACTTCTGAAGTTGGTAATATTTTATTGGATGGATCGGGCATAAGTCAGGATTTTGCTGCGTTCCCGAACAGTAGATACTCTTACGCGCAGGTAGCAACGAAAGCAGGACCTCACAGGCTTCACAACCCAAATGAAGATGGGGGATTTCTGGCCTATATGTATGGCTTTGGCGATTTTGGCGACACCGAATCATATGGCTATGGCGTTGGCTATAATTTGGATATCCAGCTTGATATAGAAGGTGATATTAAAGATGATACGCTCGTAATTTGTAAGGGAGACATCCATGAACTGGACGCTGGCAACTATTTTAACAGCTATGAATGGAGTACAGGGGAAACTACCACCACAATAAAAGTTTCAGAAGAAGGCTGGTACAAAGTAACTGCCATCACTTTGTTGGGGTGTACGAAATCTGACAAGGTTTATGTGAAAGTTGAAGAACCGAAAATTAACCTCGGGGATGATAAAGAAGTTTGCCCTCCCGGATATGTCGTATTGGATGCAGGACCTGAATTTGAAACTTATTTGTGGCAGGACGGATCGACCAACCGGACTTTTATTGTTGAGGAAACAGGTGATTACACTGTTACCGGAATCAATAAGAGTGGCTGCAAAGCATCAGATGTGGTTCATGTTACAGTTTTTGATCCTGCTTTCAGTCAGAATTACGACGTGGCTTCCGATGCGCATCCAGACATTTCTTTCTTTAACGAAACGGAACGTTCAGTGAGTTTTTTATGGGATTTTGGCGATGGAGAAACCAGCACAGATGAAAATCCGGTGCATCATTACAAGACAATTGGCGAATACAAAGTGGTTTTGCAGGCAACTTCCGATTTTGGATGTGTCGGTACCACCAGTTCAGTAGTCAAAATTATTCCCTTCACACTTTCCACGCCAAATGCTTTTAGACCCGATAGCGACATTCCTGAAAACAAGGTTTTTCTGCCAATTACTTTGGGAATAAATCCGGACAAATACCAGTTACGAATATTTAACCGGGTAGGGTCAACTATTTTCGAAACCAGCAATCCGGAAACCGGCTGGGATGGAAAAATGAGAAACGGAACCCTGGCCGAACCTGGTATCTTTGTGTGGATCGTTCAGTATTCAGATGTACAAGGATTTGGGCATCAGCAAAAAGGAACGGTAATGCTGGTAAGGTGATTACCGGACTTCCCATTCTCCCGGAATTTCATAAAACGGGAAAAGGCTCTTTGGGCCGGGATCTTTTAAAAGAAAGGAAATGGATATTTCGACTGAGCCGTGCGATCTCAGACCTACTCCCTGAAGGTTGGAATCATAGGTAATGGCAGTTTTAAGCTGTTTTGCGACAAATCCGGCCATGAAAATCAGATCGTTACTCTTTTTTGTAGTTTGCCTGTTCCAGATTCCAACCGTGAAACTTTTACGGTTGACATAAAGTCCGAAAGTAATATTCTGTTCATTTCCCTGCGACTGAACAATGACATTTGGATTGAAAGTACAGTATTTTCGCCAGTGTCCAGGTCTGTGCCAGGGAAGATTTACTTCGAAATGTGCCGTCAGCTTTCCGGACAAAGGAATCGGATAGGCAGAATACATCGACTGGTTGGGTTCACTCAAATGGTCAGCTGCCAAACCAAAGAAATATTTGCCGTTGAAAACCAAAATTCCGGCGCCAAAATCAGGAAAAATACGGTTGTTGTTTTCAGGAAGGGTTTCATTGGTTGGCAGATTCTGTCCGTAAATGGCATCCAGACCGTCAGGAAAAATTAAACGGTTAAAATTAAGTGCATTCATTTGAGCCCCGGCGGTGAGGCTTCCGTACATTGTCCAATCCTTGTTGATTTGTATTTCCTTCGAATAAATGGCTTTAAAACTGCTTTGGGTAAAAATTCCGTCACCCTGAACATCCTGATACATTAGCAATCCGATTCCGCTTTTTATCTTCGGAAGATAAGTGTCGAAAGATGCAAAGTAGGTGGTGTAAGCATTGCTCATGGCAGGCCACTGGTTTCGGTACTGAACCCCTGCGCGGGGTACTTTCATTGTTCCGGAGTAGGCAGGGTTCATGTAAACCGGGTTCATGAAAAACTGCGAAAAATAAGGATCTTGGGCACTTAAATTGCCTACCCACAAAATAAACAGGCAAAAGGCAACGATCGTTTTTTTTAGCAGGTGTTCAGGTTGGTAGAGCATATTGGTTGACTGGTAGCAAATAAATTCCATCAAATGTAAAAATAATACCAATGGCTGGATTGATTATATTGAATTGTTGCACGTTTTTATTAGTTATGAACGAGTTGCAAAAAATCTGTTTTGAGGTAATTTTTTTGATGAAAACCTCCTAAAAAGACTATTTTTACAAAAAAAATAACACTCATGATACAACGAATCCAAACTGTTTACCTTTTTCTTTCAGCTTTATTGATAGGCTTATTATTTCTATTGCCATTTGCTGAAATAGCCATGGACGGCGCTATCTATACTTTTAATTACAAAGGGATTATGCTCGATGGTACTTTAAAAGAAAATGGACTGGCCATTTCAATATTAATTGGAATTATTCTGACATTGCATGGTGTCGCAATTCAAAGCTTTAAAAATAGGATCAGGCAAATCCGGCTCATTGTGTTTTCTATTTTGCTGATGCTGGGTTTATTCGGAATGTTTTTCTTTTTTACCTGGTACACTTTCAGCGAAGCACAGATCAGCTATAAAATCAGCATGGTTTTCCCGCTGGTTGCTATTATATTGGATTATCTTGCCATCCGCGCAATCGGAAAAGACGAAGCGCTGATACGCTCCATTGACCGGATCAGGTAGCGTATTTACAGGCTTTAAGCATTTGGCCTTTAGAATAATAAACCAATTACTGAAATGATAAATTATACAGGTACTTATACCGATCAGTATGAGCTCACTATGGCTCAGGTATATTTTCAGAAAGGAAGAAAAGCAGAAAGAGCGGTGTTCGATTACTTTTTCCGGAAGTTGCCTTTCCACAGTGGTTATGCGGTTTTTGCCGGTCTTGAAGATTTGCTTGATGCGTTGGAAAACTTGCGTTTTGATGACAAAGACCTACGTTATCTCAGCGAAATTGGCTTCCCGGCAGACTTCGTTGAATACCTGAAAAACTTGCAGTTTAAAGGAGATATTTTTTCGAGTCGCGAAGGCGATTTGGTTTTTCCTAACCGCCCGGTTTTACGGGTTGAAGCCAACCTCATTGAAGCCCAGTTAATTGAAACACTGTTATTGAACATTCTGAATTTTCAAACTCTTATTGCAACCAAAGCCAGCCGGATGCGGATGGTTGCCGGCAACCGGAAACTGATTGATTTTGGTTTGCGAAGAGCGCAGGGAGCCGGAGGTTATTCTGCCAGTCGCGCAGCCATTGTTGGCGGTTTTAATGCAACAAGTAATGTGAGGGCAGCCCGCGATTACAACATTCCTGTGTCGGGAACAATGGCACATTCATTTATTCAAAGTTATGGTGATGAACTGAGTGCTTTTCGCGATTTCGCTGAAAGCCGCCCAAATGATTGTGTGCTGTTGGTTGATACTTATAATACGCTAAAAAGCGGAATTCCCAATGCAATTATTGTAGCAAAGGAAATGGAAAAGCGGGGTCATTCATTGAATGCAATTCGGCTCGATAGTGGCGATCTGGCCTATCTTGCACGACAAAGCCGAAAAATGCTTGACGATGCCGGTTTGACGAACGTGAAAATTGCCGTTTCCAATCAGCTGGATGAATTTGTGATCAAAAGCCTTTTGGAGCAGGAAGCGCCCATCGATGTGTTTGGAGTTGGCACAAGTCTGGTTATCGGCTCGCCCGATGCCGCTTTGGACGGTGTTTATAAGCTGGCTTTACTTGATGGAAAGCCAAGTCTTAAATTGTCCGAAAATTTGGGAAAAGTTACCTTGCCACATAAAAAGCAGGTATATCGGATTTCCGACAGCAATGGCAATTGGATTGGCGCAGATGCCATCGCACTTGAAGAGGAACACGACTTCCATAAAATCACCCATCCTTTTGATGTTTTGAAGTCACTTTCAGTAAAAAACTGTCAGAAGGAACCATTGTTGGTAAAGGTGATGGAAAACGGGAAACGACTTGAAAATAAGCGACCTTTAAAAGAAATTGCCGGCTTCGGTATTGAAAGGCTAAAGAAATTGTCGCCCGAATACAAGCGTTTTGACAATCCGCATATTTACAAAGTGGGGATTAGTGATCAGCTAATGAAGGAACGGGATATTTTGATTGAAACCATAAAAAAGGATTGAGATGAAGGCCTTGGTTATTGTAGATGCTCAGATTGATTTTATGCCTGGCGGGGCGTTGGCGATTACAAATGGAGATTCAATTGTGCCAGTCATTAATAAGCTGCTTCCTGAATTTGAACTGGTTGTGGCAACTCAGGACTGGCATCCGGCCAATCATGCAAGTTTTGCCAGCAACCATCAAGGCAAAAAACCATTTGATATCATTGAACTTTTTGGAATGGACCAGGTTTTATGGCCTGATCACTGTGTACAAGGAACAAAAGGAGCGGGGTTTCATCCTGAAATGGAAACACTGAAGATAACTGCCATTTTCAGGAAAGGAATAAATCCTGAAATTGACAGTTACAGTGGATTTTTTGACAACAGCCATCTGCACAGTACAGGTCTCGCAGGCTACCTGCGCGAAAAAGGGGCTACCGAACTTTATTTCTGCGGATTGGCTGCCGACATTTGTGTGTATTTTACCATCATAGATGCTTTAAATGAAGGTTTTAAAGCGGTTCTTGTTGAAGATGCCACATGTCCGTTAAATCCCGATGAATTTGTGAAAATCAGGAAAGTACTTCAGGAAAAAGGAGTTGAAATCATGCAAGGTAGTATGATTACGACTTAATAATTTCATGGCTCAGGCAATGTGAAAATAATTGACTGTCATAGGCATTCAATCTCTTTAAAGTAATTGAAAAATAATTCTTAATTTTAACTTGATTCAAAAAAAGAAAATATGGACCTACAGTCAAGGAAAATACAATTTATTCAGGAATTTCTTAAATATGCCAATGCCAGCATTCTTGAAAGATTTGAAGAATTGTTAAAGCAAGAACGGCAAAAGGAATTCGAAAAAGAGATAATCCCGATGACATTGAAGGAATACGAGGGACGGATCGACAAGGCATTTGAAGATATTAAAAATAATAGAGTAAAAAGTGCAAGGAAATTAAAGACTGAAATTGCAACATGGAAATAGTTGTTATTTGGTCAGACTCCGCAATTCAAGACTTGCGCAACATATATGATTATTTGTATTTTCAGGCAAGTAAAAGAATTGCAGACAAGATTTCAAACGCTATTGTAGATAAAACAATACTTTTGGAGCAAACCCCTCGCATTGGTCAAAAGGAGGAAATGTTGGCTCATTTGAACAAAGAAATACGGTATTTAATTGAAGGGAATTACAAAATAGTTTATTGGATAGATGAAAATTTAATTTCAATAGCTACTGTATTTGATTGCAGACAGGATCCACAAAAATTGAAAAGTAAGAAAACTTAAATTACTCCGCAATTTCGTGACTTAAACAATGCAAGGTTCCCAATCCCCAAACCAGATCAACCGCGCTAATGCCGATTACATCGCGATCCGGAAATAAATCAGTAAGAATTCCCAGTGCTTTGTAGTCGTTTTTGTCGTTGAAAGTTGGCATCAGCACACAGCCGTTGGTTACCAAAAAGTTTACATAACTGGCCGGAAGGCGCAAATCTTCAAAGTCGAGGCGACGGGGCATAGGCATGGTCACCACATTTAGTTTTTCGCCATTTTCGAGTTTCGAGTTTCTTAGTATTTCCAGATTTGCTTCCAATTTATGGTGGTTCGGGTCGCTGGTGTTTGGTTCCTGAACTGCAATTACTGTATTCCGGTTCACAAATCGGCAGATATCGTCCACGTGACCGTGCGTGTCGTCGCCTTCAATGCCTTCGCCCAGCCAAATGGTATTCGTCACACCCAGGTATTCGCGGAACACATTTTCATAATCTTCTTTTCTGAATCCTTTATTTCGAATCTGCAGAACCAGATCCATCAAACATTCTTCGGTGGTGATCAGCGTACCGCAGCCGTTTACGTCAATGGAACCTCCTTCAAGCACCACCAGTTTGTTGTTGTACATGGCCTGAATAACCGGAAGCCCCAAGTGTTGCGCTACTGCTGCCGGAATTCCCTGATCTTTCTTATGGTTCTTGTATTTTGCCCATCCTGTAAATCCGAACTGAATTGCTTCGCGGCCACCATCGGCTGTTTTTACAATTGCCGGACCCGAATCGCGCATCCAGTTGCGGTTGGTATCTTTAATGATGTAGCTCACCTGTACCGGATCGACATGCGCCTGTTCGAGCATTACGGCTACTTTTTCACGCAGTTCGTTCGACTGTACCACCAGAATAACCGGTTCGTAGGTGGTCACTTTTTTGATCATCTCTACAAATGCCCATTTAATGGCATGGTACTTTCCAGGCCAGTCGCGTCCTTCCGAAGGAAATGAAAGTAATGTTGCCTGATGTTTTTCCCACTCAGCAGGGAATCGACGGGACAGGATGTTCATGGTGTTTTTGTTTATTAATTTTTAAATGTTGGGTATTGATTTTTTTAGGCTGAATTTGTGACGATTAGAACTTAAATAACTTCGTGCTACTTTACTCTTTCCTTCCATAATGTTTTTGCCACGGCACAAACCTTATTATTACTTTGAGTTTTTATAGTGTGGAAATAAGAATTTTCTTGAATATCCCGCTCTGTAAATGACATGATTGTATCACCTAATTGAGCTTCTGCAATAAAACGACCATCAATAGAGTGTAAATAAAAATTATCAATAATATCTTCTGAAACTGATTCCATTAACCATTGTAAATATCTGATGTTGTTTACGTGCTGATTCGTGTCAACATCAAAACGGTTGATATTAAATTCCTTAATAGGCTTTAATGAATCAACTGGTTCAATTTTTTTAGTAATGTCGTGATTCATGCATTCTTCCTTATAAAAGGACCATTTCTCTTTTATAGCATCAAAAATTTGAATTGGCCTTCTTCTCTGAATATCAAAGAAAACCCATAGACCTTTCGCTTTTCCAATTATTTTCCCTATTTCATTATAAATAATGTTCTCTCTGATCCCTTTAACTGTTGAATAGCTTGACAGCCATGTTCTTATTGTGATCTTTTCCTTGTATTTCGGATATTGAAACATTTCCATTACTCCCGAAAGCAATACCCATCCAATATTTTGTTTTTCAAGGTCATACAAACTGTGATTTATTGAATGGCAATGGTCTGCCGCCGTTTCCTCCAATAAAGTTAAGATAGTTGACGATGAAGCCTCTCCGAATTTATTCATTTCGAAATATCGTAGCTCAAACTGTTTGTCGAAATAATTTTCCAATTTCTGTCTTTATTAATGATCGTTTTAAATGCTCAATTATTTACAAATTGTCTGCTGACTGAATTCATTAATTGTTTTCAGATCGAACTCAAAATAATTGAGCTTTTTATTCATGACCAGCTCCGTTTTAATGGAGTAGTCAGTAACCAGAAAATTCTCCATGTCGTAACTCAGCTGACCTTTTCCGTTACCACTTCCTGTAAACGAATTGTCCATCATCTTTGGGGTCATTTGGTAGTTTTGGCTAAGTTCGAATTGTGCCAAGTTGTCTTTGATGCTTAGCAGTTTGTAAGTGGTGGTGACCACCATTTCGATTACAGAACCTTCCATGGGCATGGTAAAGGTGCGGTCTGCCGAGAACTGATCGCCAATTTTGAGCCGCTGTTCCGGAAAGTCTAGTTGCTCGAAGTTGCTTTGAACAGTTTGCAGAAGCCTTTCTTTTTGATCAAAGTCGAGTGTGCCCGAGACAACCTTGCTAAAAGTTGGCAGTTTATCGCCTATGACTTCGCCCTGTACCACAGTTCCTTCCGGAATTTGGTTTTTTCCGTCGAGGCTCATGATTCTTTTATAAGTTAAGGTGACGGGGAAACTTGTGCCTGTGGAACTTTTTTGGGTTACCAACTCGGCATCGGTCTTTGTTTTTACCTTCGATATCGTTGGGTTTTTAATGTTCTTGCTTTTTATTTTTTGCATGGCAATATCCTCTCCTGAATAGGTTATCACCGTTTCAGTTCCCCTGATAGTGGATATGCTATAAGTTTTTCCAGGTTGAAATTGTACTTTCAGGATTAGTCCTTCGGGCTTGATGGGTTTGCTGCACGAAAAGAAGACAAGCAGCAGTAAATAAACGATTGGTTCTCTCATCGAAAATGATTGCACTATGGGCAGTTTTAGGTTTTATTTTGTCTGGGTATGGCTTTCAAGTCCAAACAAATCAAATGGTTGGATGCTAAAAGTTTCCTGAAAAGAAACAACCAACAGTACTATAAAAACGATAAAACCAAGCAGAATTAAGAATTGGGAACCTGAAACTTTCTGGATGGGTTGGCGGTCTTTCACTTCACAAATTTCGCCGGGGCAGTATTGAGCTTTTTCCTTGTAAAAAATAGAATAGAACTTACAGCCGAGGCAAATGCCAAACACAGACTCGAAGAACAGGAAAATAAGGCAAAAGAGACAAATTATTCCGGATATTGGACTGTAAGAGTTGACAACAACCATCAGGACAAACATGGTAGCAGCAAGTACAAGTCCAATTATCCAGGCAAATTTTTTCTGTGCTGCACCAACGTATTCGGGGGTTTGATTTTTTACGATCAATCTGCCCAGAATGAGGGTAGGGGCGTATTTGGGATTAATGAATACCCTGATAATAAAATCCGTCAGAAAGCCAGTTATCACATATTTGATCAGCGGAAAATAGCCCTTGAACATTATTGCCATGAGAGCGGTATAAGTAAACAGAAAAAGGATGCCTGCGGCAGCTCTTACTTCCCGTTCGTTCATAACCGGAATATTGTAGCCGTGAACATTTTCGCCAAATTTGATGATGTTTTTCATAGATGATTTTAAGAATTGTGTCTAATTGTCCGAATATCAATCAATAAACCTCCTGGTAATATCCCCATAAGCATCAATTCGGCGGTCACGCAGGAAAGGCCAGTTGCGGCGGACATCTTCCATCAAAGTGTGATCAATTTCGGTCATGATGATTTCTTCCTTGTCGTGCGAGGCCTCGGCCAGTATTTCGCCTTGCGGACCGGCAATAAACGAAGCTCCCCAGAATTCAATTCCTGCTGACGATTCCACCGGTTTTTCGAAACCCACACGGTTGCAGGCAGCCACAAAAATACCGTTGGCAACGGCATGTCCGCGCTGAACGGTTCGCCATGCATCGTGCTGCTTTTCGCCGTATTGCGCTTTTTCGGAAGGATGCCAGCCGATGGCAGTGGGGTAGAAGAGCACTTCTGCACCTTGCAAAGCGGTAATCCGCGCTCCTTCCGGATACCATTGGTCCCAGCAAATCAGCGTTCCGATTTTGCCCACTTTGGTGTCGAAGGCCTTGAAACCAATGTCTCCGGGGGTGAAATAAAACTTTTCGTAATAGCTTGGATCGTCCGGAATGTGCATCTTACGGTACAAGCCGGCCTGCGAACCATCTGTGTCGATGATGTAAGCCGAATTGTGATACAACCCGGAAGCGCGTCTTTCGAAGAATGGAACAATCAGCACAACTCCCAATTCTTTGGCAAGTGCGCTGAAAGCTTTGTATGAATCGTTGTGCAGCGGTTCGGCCAAATCAAAATAATCGTGGTTTTCGCTCTGACAAAAGTAGAACGAACTGTATAATTCGGGCAAACAAACCACATTGGCTCCTTGTTTGGCGGCTTTTCCGATCCATTCCAGACACTTTTTCAGGTTCACTTCCGGAGTTGCATCCAGCGAAATCTGGGTCAATGCGATGTTGTAGTTTTTGTTCTTCATGGTGCTTTTATGATTTTGACGCGCAAAAATAATGAAATGATTGAAACTATACTTTCTTGAAATATTCCTTGCTGGCGTTGCAAATCGGGCATTTGTAATCTTCGGGCAGGTCTTCAAACGGGGTTCCGGGTGCAATGCCCATCGATGGGTCGCCTTCTTCAGGATTATAGGTAAATCCGCAAATCACACAAACCCAGCTCTGACCGTCAAAGATGTATTCGTGTTCATGCTCCGGTTCTTGCTCCTTTTCTGCTGCTACGGTAGTCGCTGTTTCTGCATCGAGCGCTGATTTTTCGATGTATGTCGGCGAATTCTTTGGCGAAAGCATTTTGTATTTTTCGCGATAATGCCTGTAGGTGAGCGGTTCTTCGTCCGAAATTTCATCGGCATCGAGTACTTCGCCAATGATTAGGTAGTGTGATCCGAGGTCGATGGAATTGGTGACTTTGCAATCGAACCAGGCCACCGCGCTGTCGAGCACAATGGGTGCGCCGGTGATGGCGGTGACGGTTTTTACACTGCTGAATTTGTCCAGATCGGATGACGACATAAAACCAAAATCGCCGATGATTTTCATGTTTACGTCTTTTTTCAGTACAGAGACTGAAAATATGCCGGAATCGAGAATTACCTGTGTTGTCTGGTTTTTCTTGTGGC
>DAITNH010000121.1:4818-13935 GCA_036834745.1 Prolixibacteraceae bacterium | reverse complement strand
TGGTTGCGAAAACATTGCATCCAGATTTTTTGTGAATTTTTCGCGTCCGCCCATCAGGCTTATCAGGTCGGCCACATTGTGTTGCACATCCCAGCGATAGATCCATGCATTGTTTTCGCCATACGATTCGCGGGCTCCCAAGCCTCCGGAAAACACGTAATCGAAAGGCTCAATAAATTTACCATCGCTGTCTTTTGGGTGAAAAAATCCGGTTTCCGAATTGAATAAATTGCGGTAATTGAAGGATCTTTTCAGGAAATAATTGTAATCGTCGGTTTTCCCCAACTCTCTGGCAATTTGGGATAAGCACCACTCGTCGTAGGAAGTTCCGAGAGTTACAGCTACCGGTTGCCGTTTTTCGAATGAATGAACTTCAGGGATGGTTTCCTTTTCACCATCTTTCAGTGCCGGAATATAGCCGTGGTCTTTGTAGAACTGGTCCAGCTTTCCGGCAGGTTTGCCCGACCACGGAGCAAGTGTTTTTTCGGTGATGGCTCCCTTGCAAGCCAGATAAGCTTTTTCAAGGTCGAAACCATGCAGGCCTTTTCGGTAGGCATCAATCACCGAAGCTACTCCGTGATTGGAGTTCATACGACGGCTGTCACCAGTAATTTCAGGAAAAGTTGGCCACCAGTTGTGATCCATTTGGGCAGTCATTTCAAGAAACGAATGCAGAATGTTTTCTTCTTTCTTTGGATCGATCAGCACACGCAAAGGATGGTGTGCCCGGTACGAATCCCAAATCCAGTCGTCGGTAAAGAAAGGTGTTCCGTTGTCGTTGTGAACGGTTCCGTCGAACGCACTGTAATATTTGCCATCTTCCGAAATGCAGACCGGGCGCTCGAATGTGCGGTAGAATGAGGTGTAGAAAACTGTTTGTTCCTCATCGGTTCCTCCCTGTACTTGAATTTTGCCAAGGGCTTCGTTCCAGATTTTGCGCGCATTGGCGTGTAAAATTTTTAAATCACGATTTTGAACTTCACGGATATAATTTTTCTTTGCCTGATCTTCACTGATGAATGAAATTCCATATCGCAACCGAAGCAATTTTGGACCTTTCCCAAAATTCAAAACTACACAGGCATTTCTTCCTGAAACTTCGGTTCCGCTCGTTAAAACTTTTTCCTTCAGTACCGAAATATTTTCCGGAGTTTGTTCCGGTTTCAGGTACAGGTAAACACGCGTTTTGTTCTCGATCGACTGAAATCCGGAAACTGCTTCCCCGTCCCACTTCATGCCTCCATTGCGCGAATTCAGGATCAGGAAAACCGGGCGGTCCTGCGTGAAATTAATCTCGTACATCGCCCCCTGATGAGATAAGGCAAACTGAACTTCGGTTTGTTGTTCGTCCAGATAAACTGAATAGGAATATGGAGTTATTTTTTCCTGATCGTAACTGTACGAACCCACCGGGTTAATGTCTTTTTCATCTCCCTGAAACGGACTCATGTTAAAAGCAGAACTTCCGCGGTGGCTGGTGACAACCAAAGGCAAACCCTTCAGTAAATCGCCTGTAAAGTCGCCCCTTTCAGGATAAACACGCAAGAAACTGTTTGGAAGATGAATGGTAGGAAAAGTCGGTACCAGCAAATGACTGATATTTCCCATGTACGGATTTACGTAATCGACCACCTGTTTTTGCGCAGAAACTCCGCTAACCATAGTCAAAAGAACAAGTGCAAGCCGGAATCGACGGATTAAAGGAATGATTATCATTGTCGTCATTTTTTAATTGTTTTACTCCAGGATTCAAATATCAATATACAATCTGTTTATTCAATACAGAACTTTCGAAAATGATGAAATTGCCGGGAATTGATAAAAATGAAAAGGCCGTATTAAAAACATTTTGGTTATAAATTAATGCTTCTAATACAGCCTTTCCGAAGGAACTTAGTTTAGGTTAATATCCAGTATTCTGAACGAGTTTTGGGTTTCTTTGCATTTCGTCGTTAGGAAACGGAAGAAGAAGGTTCTTTGTAGCGAAAGTTTTACCCCATGGATTTTGAGCTCCGACAAATGGAACAAATGTAAACACACCACCTGCAACTGTTGGATACATCCTTGTACGGGTAATATCATTCCAGATTTTATTTTCGAAAATCAACTCGCGAAGCTTTTCTGTCCAGACTTCCTTAATAAACTGATCTTTTGATAAACCTGAAAGTTCAGTTATAATTTGAGCTTTGGTTTTATTCAAAGACGCACGTGCTTTAATAGTTGCCAAAAAGTCAACTGCTTCGGCATTAACGCCACTTGCCTGAGCAATAGCTTCTGCTGCAATCAGGTACATCTCGGCCAAACGATAATGAACCTGGTCTTTTTGCGACTTATTGGTCGTATAAAGCGCTTCAGGTTCGAACCAAAAATAGGGAGTCACATCAACAAAGTTGACCGTTTCGCCTTTTCTGTTTCCTTTTGTGAAGGTATATTTCGTATGGAAATATTGTTTTTCCTGAGCACGAAGGTCATTGGTTTTATCGTAAGCTTCCAGAATTTGTGTTACAGGACGATATGCATTATCGCATATACTGTAAGTGAATTCTCCCCAGGTTGCAGCTTCATTAGGAAAGCAGTATGTTGGCCGCCATCCGCCATTTGAAATAGTTGCATCGTATTCAATCACATAGAGATACTCTTTCTGATCGTCTGATGTACGCAGTACATTGTATGCACTTAGTTCGGGAGTAGCACCATTCTGGATTAATGCATAATTTGCATTGCTTATCAAAGATTTCGCGGTAGCTGCTGCTTCTGCATATTTACCTGCATTTACCGGATGACCGCTCATATTCAGATAAACATCAGCCAGTAATGCCGATGCACTTCCTTTAGAAACGCGAAAATTGTTTTTAGCCATTTGGGTATCAACCAGACCTCCCTGCTCGATTGCATATTTCAGGTCTTCAACTATGAAATTATAGATTCCAGCTTCCGGACTTTTTTCAACATACAGATTCTCCATTGATTCATAAGGTTCGCTGATAAGTGGAACGCCACCGAACATTTTAACCAAATGAAAATAGTTTAAAGCACGGAAAAACTTAGTTTCAGCAGTCAATCTGCTTATTTCTGCTGGTGTTAATGCTGGTGTTGTAGGTATGTATTTTATCGCATTGTTGGCACGGCCAATTGCTACATAACAATTTTGCCAAACTGAAAGCAGATTTCCATTGTTTACAACCGGGTCGATTGCAAGATTTTGGCTATCCTGTACAAATTTCTCCTGACCCTTGTATTGATTATCAAACAAACCGGAAATGTAGCCACCATACATAACCGTTGGTCCCATGTATGCTGATCCTGCATTATAGAATGAAGGAAAACCAGTTCTGTAAAGATTGTTTACCGCACTTATTGCATCAGCGGGTGTTAGATAAAATTGGTCAACACTGATTTGTGACCGGGGCTCTTCTTTCAGAAACTCATCGCAGGAGTTCAATCCCAACAATGATATAGACAAGAGGCTGTAGTATAATATTTTTTTCATTTTATTTCCTTTTTAAGTTGTTATTAGAAGCTGAGATTTACACCAAAAGTGAAAGTTCTTGGTTTTGGATACTGATAAAAGAAAATATTCTGTCCAAACTGGTTTGTATTTGAAACAGCTTCAGGATCGTATCCAAGAAAATCTTTCGAATTAATAAGGAATGCATTGTTAACACTTGCATATCCTCTTAATTTTTTGAATCCGGTTCTTCCCAGAATCTTGCTATCAAAGGTGTAACCTAACTGTAATAAATTGCCACGGATATATGAGCCATCACAAACCCAATGTGAGTCTGCCTGACTATCCTGACCGCTGTAATTTTGCTGTCTGATCTGCTGAACCATTGTGTTTTGGTTTGATTCAGTCCATCCATCGTACAGAATTGTTGAGAATCCATTGGCAATACCACTGCGGTCTTCCATTGAGTGGAAATAAAGCTGCCAAGTGTCAACACCTAAAACGAATTGCAGATCGGCGGTAAAATCCCAGTTTTTATAAGTGAAAGAATTGATAAAACTACCTGTCCAATCAGGTAATCCTTTACCAAGTATTTCGCGTGCTGTTGAGCGTTTTGCTTGTCCCGGAACTGCTCCAACTTTGGCAGCTTCGGCCGCCTCACTTGTTCCCCAGATTCCCAATCTTTTATATCCGTAGAATGAACTTAATGACTCACCTACACGAAGGATCACATTTCCACCTACAAAACCAGGACTGGTAAGGATATCTTCATTATTGGCTCCCAATTTTTCAATACGGTTGGTGTTGTAGTTAACATTGAAGGTAGTTTGCCAGGTGAAATTAGGTTTCTTAACATTTTCAGTTGTCAATAAAATATCCAAACCCTGATTTGAAACTTCGCCAATATTGTCGGTTACAGAACTAAAACCGGTAGTATAAGGAATCGGGCGGGCCAACAGTAAATCAGAAGTAAGTTTGTAATAGTAATCAAGGTCAAGTGAAACCCTGTTATTCAATACACTAATATTAAACCCAAAATCGAATTGATCTGTTTTTTCCCATTGGAGATCAGGGTTTGCTAAACGTGCCACATTTGTACTCGCACCACGACCGTTATTCAACAATACAGTGCCTGATGAAATAGTTGCCAACGTGCTGTAAATACCAATTTCAGAGCTACCTGTGCGTCCGTAACTGGTGTGCAATTTAAGGCTGTTTAGCCATTTTGTATCTTTGAGGAAATCCTCATTCGAAATAATCCAACCAAGAGCAGCTGACGGGAAAAAGCCGTAGTGATTATTCATACCGAAACGGGAAGATCCATCAACGCGTGCTGTTACTGTAGCCAGGTATTTATCGTTGTAAGTATAACTTCCGCGTAAGAAGTAAGAGTTCATTGCCCAACGGCTCCAGTCAGAACCAGGAGCAGAGGGAGTAGTACCTGCACCAAGGTTATTGTATCCAAAGAAGTTTGTGGCAAAACCGCTGACATCACCCGTATTTGATGTTGCTCCTGTCAATTGGGACCATGATAAACCTGCCAAAGCATTAATTCTATGTTTATTAATTGCTTTGTTATAGGTAAGGAAAGTTTCTTCCTGCCAGTAATAGCTGTCGTAAGTTGAGATATTGGCTCTTCCGTTTGGAGAAGAAATATTGATCAGGTCATTCGGGCTGAAGTTTCTGTCTTTATTCTGATTTGCATCCAGTCCAATTTGGGTTTTAAGATCCAAACCTTCGGCGATATGGAATGTTAATGACGCATTACCGAAAATTTTTGTTTTAAAACGGTTCATTTTTCTTGTTGTCAATTCATGAACCGGATTGGTCATTGCTTCAACTCCTAAATTCAGTTTGTTCCCGGTAAACTGCGAGTTTGCCCAACTTCCGTCAGGAAACTTAACAGGATAAATAGAAGGCATCTCCCACATTGTGCGACGTGCAGTCTGGCCTCCGCCGGTTTCATCCAAATCGTTGGCCCAAATGTGGTTGACCATCAAATTCATACCAGTAGATAACCATGGCTTTGGATGAGCGTCATAAGTCAATTTTGCATTTAAACGTTTCATATAGCTATTCAGCATAATTCCCTGTTGATCTGTATAGTTCAGAAATGCACCTACAGAAGAACTTTTAGACTGTTGCTGAATGCTGAATTGATGATTTTGAGAAATAACGTCTCGTGTAGCTTCATCCTGCCAATCGGTATCATACAGTGGTTTCCCTTGTGCATCAAAAAGGCGTGGATCAGTGCGGTTAACGGGCGTACCTACATTTTTCACACTTTGAGCATATTTAGCGAAATTGGCGAATCCAATTTCCTCCATTTTCATGAATTCCTCTGCATTCATAAGGTCAACTTTCTTTGCCATTGTTCCAAGGCTAACCCAGCCATTGTATGAAACTGTGATTCCTTCGCCTTCACCGGCACCTCTTTTTGTTGTTACAAGAATTACACCGTTGGCTCCGCGTGCGCCATAAATAGCTGCTGCTGAAGCATCTTTCAATACTTCAATTCGTTCGATGTCGTTCGGATTCATAAATTGAAAATCTGACATTTGGACTCCGTCAACAACGTACAACGGATCAGAGGAGGTATTTATCGAGTTGATTCCGCGGATTATTACGCGTGTATTACCTGAAGGATTTCCGGAATTGGTAAAGATGTTTACACCGGCAACCTTTCCTTTTAAGCCTTGAAGTGCATTGAATGAAGAAGATCTTAAGATCTGGTCAGAAGTGGCAACGCCAACAGAACCAGCAACATCTGATTTGCGTTGAACGCCGTATCCAACTGCCACAACTTCTTCAATTCCAATTCTATCTTCTTCCAAAACTACTTTCAAAGATGTTTGATTTTCTACAAGGATCTCCTGCATCTTCATACCTACAAACGAAAACTGCAAAGTTGCATTTTCAGGAAGATTGGAAATGGAATAATTACCGTTAGCATCAGTAATGGTTCCGTTGGTCGAACCCTTTACTACAACAGACACACCTGGCAACGAAGCTCCTGAGGAGTCAGTTACTTTGCCGGTTACTGTTTTACCGGGTTGTTGCTGTTCGCTAAGCGGTCCAAAACTGTTTCGATCTGATTTGTTGGTTAAAACAATTTGCCGGTCAACTATGGTATAAACAACATCTGTTTCTTTGAACAGTTTGTTAAGTATGTCATCGATCATCAGATTGCTAAAGTTAGCTGATACAGTGCGATCGACATTTACCAATTTACTGTTGTAAAGAAAGAAGAACTCACTTTTTTCTTCAATTTTGTCGAGGACCTCTTTGACAGCAGCATCTTTGAGATGCAGAGTTATTCGGGTACTCTGAGAGTAAGTCTCATTAGCCATCAAATGACTAATAGCAATAAAAAACAGGACCATCGTTAACTTCATAGTCATCCAGATTTTTCGGAGATGTGCATTTTTTTTGCACCTCCGCATTAAACGGAACATTTTTTCCATAACTTTGAAATGATTTTAGTTAATTACTATTTATCACGGCAATCTTTCTGCTAAAAAGAGAACCGCATTTATGCCGGGGCTGATGCTGCAAACATCTTCCCCGGTATTTTTTTATATTTTCCTTTTCATCAGGTAAACTTTTTGTTTGGTATATTCTCCGTTTGGCAACAGTTTGTTCCCGGTAATCTGATAATCGATCGGAGCGGAAATTTTCAATAAATTCAATACTTGGGTAAGGTTCTCGTTCCTGAATGTTGCTTTATAGGCATAGTTTTTTATTTCAGGATCGTTAATTACAAACTCAACATTGAACCAACGGCTTAAACGCCTGACAACATCTTCCATTTTATCATCGCGAAAAATAAGGTTGCCATCACGCCATGCAATATATTTCTCAACTTCAACCTCTTCAGCCTCTAATTTTTGATTATCTTCCGTGTAAACAGCTCTTTGCCCGGGTTGCATTGTGCCAAAAACTTTCTGTACCTCATCAATTTCAGAAGATAATCTAACCTTCCCCTCTACAAGTACTACTTCCGCCTGTTTTTCGTCGTCATAGCTCACCACGTTGAACGATGTGCCTAAAACTTCGATATTGAGATCTTTGGTCTTTACAAGAAAAGGTTGATTCTCATTTTTTGTCACCTCGAAAAATGCCTCCCCGCTTAATTTCACCTCTCTCTGATCGCCGGTAAAGCGAGTTGGAAATTGCAGTGCAGAACCTGAATTCAACCAAACTTTTGTACCGTCGGCCAATTCAAACTGGGTTACCATTCCCTGTCTTGAAGAGATGGTTTGCATCACCACATGTGCTTCCTGTCGATTTTTTAATGAAATGTTTCGTATGGAAATATATCCTGAATAGATCAGCAAAGGAAGCAGCAGAATTGCAGCGACCCTCTGTATTGGTATCCACCACTTTGTAGTTTTCTGATTTATAATTCTTGTGTTGATTTTTTTTAAGGCTTCAAAAGAGTTGAATTGTTCCATTTCATGCAAAAGCGGCATTGCTTCCCATGCGTTAGAGCTTTGCTGAAAAAGGATTTCATTTTCCGGTGATTCGGTTCTCCATTCATCAATCATCACCCGGTCCTTATCAGACAGTCCACCTGATAAATATCCGGGCAACAACTCTTCAATTTCACTGTAATCACTATTCATTTTTCTATTCTATTGATGTGAACAATCCGATTATTTTTCCTCGTCAGTAGTAAGACGACTAAAATCTGTTTCACACATATAAGAAAAATATTTTTTTACCCAATCAACCAAACGAGAAGCCAAAATGGAAGAAATTCTGCAAGTTCTTTTCTGAGAATTTTAAGGGAGTTTGATATCTGTAACTCAACCGTGCGTTTGGAAAGGTCCAATTTTTCAGCTATTTCCTGATTTGACAAACCATTCAGACGGCTTAATTTGAAAATTTCGCGGCAGCGGGGAGGTAATTTCGTCAAACTCGTTTGAATAGCCTGACGAAGTTCTGATTCGGCAAAGAATTGTTCCGTTGAATCGTCTTCTTTATCTGAGGAAAATAGTAGATAAGTCCGGTACTTCTCTATGATCTTATGATGTCTTTGATAGTCGAGGCAGCGATTTTTAATTGCGGTAAAAAGATACGATTTCAACGATGATTTGATTTTTAAGCGGGGAGATTCTACCCAGAGATAGATAAAAAAATCCTGTACCAGATCCTCAACAGAATTGCGGTTGTCGATATATTGCATTGAAAAGGCACAAAGAGATGAGTAATAATAGTTGAAAACGTAATCAAAAACTACTTTATCATTTTGTTCAAGTCCTTCTATAATGATGAGATCTTTCAAGGTGATTTCTTTAGTTGCCCACAAAACTAAGAATAAACGAACTTAAAATCTACACCAAGGAAATTTTTAGAAGATTCTAAACGAACCTGAATAATTGATATTTCCGGATCAATCCTTCGTTGACATCAGCACAACTTCCAATGTAATACCGATCACGAGTATCACTGTAAAGGACGTAAACAAAATGTTTCATGCAATGAAATTAACATTTCCCATTGATCCCACAAAAAAATAAAAAGCTTTAATGAACCAGGCGAAAAAAAACACCTACACAAATAAATGTGTAAGTGTTTCATTATTTACGTAGCGAGAGGCGGGCATGATCCGCCGACCTCGCGATTATGAATCGCGCGCTCTAACCAGCTGAGCTACCTCGCCATTA
>DAITNH010000121.1:0-4718 GCA_036834745.1 Prolixibacteraceae bacterium | reverse complement strand
ATATATTGCAGAAAATCAAATTATCTATGGCTGGGAAATCAAAATTACAATTGGAATACATTATTAATTGCTCGCCCAAAGTGTTCTTTAACAGGCTGAGTACTGCATCAGGACTTACTGAATGGTTTGCCGACGATGTTCGTGTCAAAGGAAATTTGTTCACATTTGTTTGGGGAGAAACCGATCAGATTGCAGAAAAGAAACTGCACAAGGAAAATAAAATGGTCCGTTATGAATGGTTGGATAATGATCTGGACAAGGATGAAAACTATTTTGAGTTTAATGTTACGCAAGACGAACTCACCAACGATGTTTCGCTTATAATTACTGATTTTGCTGAGGAAGATGAAATTGATGAAACAACTGACCTTTGGAATACACAAATTACCAAACTAAAACAATTGCTAGGTTCCTGATAATTTAAAAATCCTGAATTACTGACATCGCGGAACAAAACCATTCACTATATTACATATTCTGAATATCCGTTTAATTAAATCAGGCTCAACGGCCTGTTTTTCTTTTTAATTCTTCAAAATACCTTAGTTTTGTATTCGTTAATTAGGCAAGTTAAACAATGAAGCGATTACACCGGTTTATCATTAAAAGCTTTCTGGGTCCTTTCTTTATGACCTTTTTTATTTGTGTGTTTATCCTGCTGATGCAATTTCTATGGAAATACATAGATGATATGGTAGGGAAAGGTCTGGAATGGAAGATTGTTTTGGAATTATTGACATATGCTTCGTTTGGGCTTGTACCGCTTGCTTTTCCGCTTGCCATGCTCCTCGCATCCATCATGACCTTTGGTAACCTGGGTGAAAACTACGAACTGGTGGCAATGAAAGCCTCCGGAATTTCATTGTTCCGGATTATGCGGCCTCTGTTCGTCGTTACGATGATACTTACATCGATTGCATTCTATTTTTCCAACAATATACTTCCGAAGACCAACCTGGAATTTTATGCCCTGCTTTATAGTGTAAAGCAACAGAAACCTGAAATGGTAATTAAGGAAGGTGTTTTTTCGAACGATTTGGGGAGCTACAGTATTAAAGTCGAACGCAAAGGGCGCAATAACAATATGTTGTACGATGTAATGATCTACAACCATTCGAATGACGACGGAAATTTGAATGTGACAGTGGCCGATTCGGGCAAGATGGAAATTACGGAGGATAAAAAATTTATGACGGTTACCCTTTTTAACGGGCAAAGTTATGCTGACCAAAAGGAGAACAGGACACTAAACGATAAGCGATATCCTTTCAGGCGCGAATCATTTAATAGGGAAGTTATTAACATCAGTTTAAGCGATTTTGAGTTTAACAGGAGAGATGCGCCGTTGTTTAGCAACGGCGCCCGGATGATGAATACCAGTCAATTAAAAAATCAGGGCGATTCGCTGTTTCTTGATTATAAAATCCGTCTTTGGCGGTTTGTTACCTCATTAAATTATCAAACCGATATTAACCGCCAGATTTCCTGGCTTGCCATGCCTTACGATTCAATGCGGGTAAACCCAATGATAAAGCCTGACACAATAGTTGACATCGATAAAATATTGCCCACTTTAAGTACTTTTGAAAAAGAAGAACTGTACCAGAGAGCCATCGGGAATGTGCGAAGTAACTCTCATTTAATCACTCAGCAAATGGATGAAATGTATAGCCGAAAAAAGATGGTGAACAACTATCCGATGGAATGGCACCGTAAATTTACACTTTCAATAGCTTGTCTGATTTTCTTTTTTATCGGGGCGCCGTTCGGGGCGATTATCCGGAAGGGTGGTCTCGGAATGCCGGTCGTTGTTTCAATCCTGTTGTTTATTGCCTATTACATATTAATGATTACGGGCGAGAAATTTGCACGTGAAGATGCATGGTCAATGATATCAGGAATGTGGTTCGCCTCCCTGGTTTTTCTGCCCCTTGGAATATGGCTGACCTATAAAGCTGCCACCGATTCGAGCATCATGAATATTGAAAGCTATCAATTGTTCTTTAAGAACCTGCTGAAAATAAAATTTTCAAAGCGTCAAAAACCTGAAATTTAAGCTGATGCGAATACTCCAATTAATGAATAAAGTGCCATGGCCTCCAAAGGATGGAGGTGCAATTGCCTGCCTGAATATGATGAAGGGATTTTCGATGTTGGGCCATGAAGTGACCGTGTTGAGTATGAATACTTCCAAACATCACGTCAGCATTAATGAGTTGCCTGCTACTATCCGCAAACAAGCTGATTTTTTTTTGGTTGAAGTTCCCGCATCCATTAATTGGGTCGAAGCAGCGCTGAACCTGGCATTTTCTGATTTGCCGTACAATGCCCAACGATTTATTTCCGACGAATATATCCAGCAACTGGTGCAGCTTTTAACTGTGAGAACATTTGATGTGATACAGCTCGAAGGATTGTATCTCTGTCCGTATATTCCATATATCCGTAAATATTCTGATGCACTGATCGTTTATCGGGCCCACAATATTGAGTATGAAATATGGGACCGGACTGCCAAATTATCTAAAGGACTGCGCTCGAAATACCTGCAAAATCTTTCCAGAAGAATCAAACGCTTCGAAATAAGCTATCTGAACGCCTACGATTTACTGGTGCCGATTACCGATCGCGATGGGATTATTCTTGATTCGCTGGGCAACACTAAACCGCGTCATACTTCGCAAACCGGAATTGATTTCGCATCACTGGTGCCAACTGCCAAAAAGCTTGAATTTCCCTCGTTGTTCCATATCGGAGCGTTGGATTGGTCACCAAATCAGGAAGGATTGATCTGGTTTTTTGATCATTGCTGGCCGCGAATCCACAGTGAAAATCCGGATTTGAAATTCTATCTGGCTGGAAGAAATGCTCCCGAATGGCTCGAACGCAGGTTCAAACTTAACGGCGTGGAGTACCTTGGCGAAATCAACGATGCGTACGATTTTATAAATTCCAAAGCAATAATGGTTGTCCCGCTTTTCTCCGGAAGTGGTATGCGGATCAAAATTATTGAAGGTATGGCATTGGGCAAACCGATTGTGACAACTGATATCGGAACAGAGGGAATTCCTACTGAAGACGGCCACAATATAATGATAGCAAATGATGCTGATCAGTTTGTTGAATCAATTTCCCGCTTGATCAACAACCGGACATTGTTTGATGAGATCAGCAGAAATGCCATAGGATTTATTCAGGAAAAATTTGACAATCTGGCACAAGCCAGCGCGTTGATCGATTTTTACAAAACACAAATCAAATAAAAACAAACTCACCCGTGGGTAATTATTTGGAAATAATCTTTTGGATTTCAGGCTTTATTGTATTTTATGCCTTTGGCGGCTACGGAATAGTATTGTTCATTTTGCTGAAAATCAGAAGCATTTTCTATCGCACAAAAAACGTTTCAGGAGAAATGGCAAATGAAGACCTTCCGGAGGTTTGCCTGATTATTGCAGCCTACAATGAACGCGATTATGTGGATATGAAAATAAAAAATTCATTGTCGCTGGATTACCCTTCCGACAAACTCAAGGTAATCTGGGTAAACGACGGGTCCGACGACGGTACTCCAGAATTGGCGACAAAATATCCTGAGGTTACTTTATTGCACAACCCAAAAAGAAGCGGAAAAATTGAAGCAATGAACCGTGGCGTTGAATTCTCAACATCTCCTATTTTGATGTTTAGTGATGCAAATACAGTGCTTTCAAAAAACTCATTGAAGGCTGTAGTTAGACATTTTCAGGATAAAACAGTTGGCTGTGTGGCCGGCGAAAAACAATTTTACAAAGAAAAGAATCAACCTGTTGCGTCAGTTGGTGAAGGTTTTTACTGGAAAATAGAATCGTGGCTGAAACAGCTCGATTATCAGTTCTACAGTACCATTGGTGCCACGGGCGAATTGTTTGCTGTAAGGCGCGAATTGTATCAGCGGGTTGAACCTGACACTTTGCTCGACGATTTTATGATTTCGATGCGCATTACACAGCAAGGTTTCAGGGTCGCTTATGAACCAATGGCGGTGGCATCTGAGCATGGCTCATCGAACGTGAAAGAAGAAATGAAGCGCAAAGTGCGCATCGCTGCCGGTTGTTATCAATCGTTCTTCCGTCTGAAAAAACTGCTCAATCCTTTTTTAAATTTCAAACTGTTTTTTCAATACGTTTCGCACAAAGTATTGCGCTGGACATTGGCTCCACTGGCACTGATAAGCATTTTGTTTTCAAACCTTTTTATATTGGTCGGACAAGATCAAATCCAAACATTTTCGGTTTATTCCATCCTGTTATATCTGCAGGTTTTATTCTATCTGCTGGCTATTCTTGGTTTTTTTACGCAAGACAAACCAGTACGAATTAAATTCATCTACGCCCCTTTCTATTTTGTGGCAATGAACTATGCAATGTTCAAAGGTTTTTTCAGGTTTATGAAAGGCAAACAAAATGTGCTGTGGGAAAAGGCTGCCCGCTCTGGGGGAAAGCACAAATAATTTTAGTAATTTCGCCGTCCTTAATGGCATGCCCATTGAAAATTAAAAACAATGACTGAATTTGAATTGAATACAATTCCTGAAGCTGTTGAAGCTATAAAAAGGGGAGAAATGGTCATCGTTGTTGACGACGAAGATCGCGAGAATGAGGGTGATTTTATTGCTGCTGCCGAAAAGGTTACTCCTGAAATGGTTAACTTTATGACCACCATCGGACGAGGCCTGG
>DAITNH010000120.1:0-13975 GCA_036834745.1 Prolixibacteraceae bacterium | reverse complement strand
AATAAAAAAAAATAAAAAAAAACTCTGGAAAAATTTGGATTACAACATAGAAGGCCTCACTCCAAAGTGAAGCCCTCACTAATCCCGGCTCTACTGCTTCAGTGACCCGGAGTTCATCGGATCAGTTTGTTTTTGCTCCTTCTGAAAATATTTTGTAAAATCAGTCAGATTGAACATAGAAATTTCTAAATTTGAAAGGACTTATCAAGACTGACTATTGCAGGTATTCATCAAAATAGGTGATAATGCGCAATAAAAGGGCGGATAATTTAAGAAATACACGCATGTTTCGGGTATATAAACGTTATAGGGCATATTGAAACGTGCCGCTCGAAACAGTTTCGGTTCTTGACTAAGTTTGAAATTTGACCGTTTGAGAATCTAATATTAACAGCAATAAATTCATTTGAGATGAAATCGTTATTGAATTACACACTTATTTTTCTGCTGTTTTTAAGCTCTTGTAAAAAAGAAGACACTAGAGAAGAGGTTACTGCCGGAATCTATGATTCTTCTTTCACCTATCACGAATCTTCTCCTTCTCTTAAACTAAATCTAAAATTGGACTTATTGAAAAATAGGTACATTGGAGCTGACTCCTTAGACATTAATTTGGATGGAAAATTTGATTTGATTATTAATCAAAGGATGCCTTTGGAAAGTATCGATCCAAAATTTTATACAATTGACAATTTCCCAGCATTTTGGATAACTATGAAAAACGGATTGGAAGTTGCGACAAAAATTGAATATTACATTCTTGGACACGGGCAATACGGCAACGTTACCTGGGTTGACACATTGAATTATAAAAGTAGGATTGATAACATTTCAGATTGGTCTGATCCAGATATCGGACATTCATTGTGGAGTGTTCCTCCAACTTCATTTTGGGGTTCTTATGGTTGTTGGTACAACCTAACTAATGCAGAAAAGTATATCGCTATTAGAATTAAAATTGGTTCTCGATATAAATATGGTTGGATTAAAGTGAATGAAATTTCACGAGAAAATATGCTATTTTTAAGCTATGCATTAGAAAAATAAATATTGTTTTTAAGTACCCAAAATACGCCCTATAACAGCAAAATACTCGCAAGCCGGGGGTTTCAGCTTCGTTGACAGGAAATTAATAAATTGAAAAGCAGTACTTCGTAGGAAATTCATCGGTTAAATCCCGCCCTGCGCCAAGCGTATAGATACAAAACAGCCAGTCGACGGAATGTCGGCTGGCTGTTTTGTATCTGAAACGAACGAAAATCAGTAGCTGGTGGTTTTCTGTTCACAAAAAAGCATTAACCTTAAATTCCGACACATACAACTGTTGGTTGTTGAATAACAACCATAAATAGCGCAATTACAACAATAAGTGTTTGTAATTTTCTGATTCTGGAAATGCATCCGCATATCTTTGCTGTGTCGAAAAAATAAAAACAAAACGATGGTAAATATGGAAACTAAATTGATTGGCAATGAAATTGCCGAAGCACGCAAGAAAGCAACTATTTCTCAAGCCCAGCTTGCTGAGCGTCTATTCATTAGTCCGCAAGCTGTTGGAAAATGGGAGCGCGGAGAATCAATGCCAGACATCATTACGTTAAACCGTCTGGCGGAAATTCTGGGTGTTGACCTTAACTATTTTTCAGAAAACTTCCAATCCGTGGCCACTGAATCCGATAGCTATCGGATGGCGCCTGTTGAGTCTTTGGTTAAGCAATCGGATGAATCCGATAGCAATCGGATGCCATCCGGAAAGCAAAAGCTTAGCTGGGATATGTCACGCGGAAACTGGGTGGATGCTGACTTTTCCGGATTGAAAAATCTGCATGAAAAATTCAGTTCCTCCAACATGCAGCGCTGCATGTTTATCGGCTCCGATTTATCGGGCCTTCTTCTAAAAACCAATAATGTTGACAGCTGTGACTTTTCAGGTTCCGATATCAGCAGCAGCCATGTTCAAAATTCCAACTTAGCCAACAATCTATTTAAAGACTGTTCACTGAAAGAAACTGAATTTTCAGGAAGCTATATCTACGGCTGCGATTTCACCGGCGCCGATTTTACCGGAGTGGTGGTTAGGTCTTGTGGCTTAGAGAAAAATACAATTGCCAATGCTCTGTGGAACCGCACGTCTTTTATTGATACTCAGATTGCCAATATAGTTTTTGATGGTACATTGGAGGACTGTTATTTTGAAAACTGCGCCTTTAAAAAGGTGACATTCCAGAATACAACGCTTACTAACACTTTCTTTAAAAACAAGAGTTTAAAAGGGATCCGATTTATTGACTGTCAATCAGATCGGATGACTTATGAATTTCTGAAAAACGGGAAAGCAGATTTAACCGGTATCACGTTGTTAACATCATAAAGGAGGAAACCCACGCTGGTGCAGTTTTCTTTGGACGAAATTCATCGGTTAACTCCTGCTCTGCGGCTAGCATATAAATACAAAACAGCCAGCCAACATTTCGTCGGCTGACTGTTTTGTATTTTAAACGAACGAAAATCGGGTATTCTAAAAATCAGAATAATCGGTTGGGTGCAGCAGTATCTTTACTGAATTGGAAACCGTGTTTTTATATTCTGCAATGGCCGAAAGTGTTTTCCATTCAGGATGTGCCCTGAATGCATCCCAGCGTGCATCGTGGGTGGGCATATCGGCAAAAGTGGTCAGGTACATCAGGTTGGGCATTGTGCTTCCCGAAACGACTTCAGCATAAAAAACTGCATTGAAGTCCAGCGTTTTAAAAAGTTTAATCTCGCCGCCTTCGTTAAACATTTTTACTTTTTTCCTGAAAAGGTTTTCGGTCGGGCCTTCGTAACTTCTCAGCTCATAAATCCTTTCGGAAGGGGCTGTTTGGTGTTTCGGAATGAAAAAGTTTGGGGCATCCGGAAATGCTTTCAGGAGGATCGATTCTTTGCGGATGAATGGTTTTTGGTCGAACGGTGCGCCCAGGAAATCACTTCCCTTCGTTTGGTATTGCTGATCGTTCTCAAGCATTTCCTGAATTCTGGCAAAATGGTCAAGCGACTTGAAAGGAATCCAGACATAAACACGTTTTTCTGATGTGGTGTCGCTTTCGATGGGTTTAAATACGCCCACCTTTTGAATTCCTGCCTTGTGAAGTGCTGGCAAATAGGCGCTTTTCAGAAAATTCTCAACTTTTTGTTGCTGAACTTTTCCTGTTAACCGGAAAACCTGAATCTGGTAAAAATCCCTTGAAGCGGCAATCGCTGAAAACGTAAATACCAGTGCGAAAAAGGTCATCAGGATAAATGACCGGCTGAAATTTTGGATGAATTTTGTTGGTTGGTTCATTGTTTTTGGTTCTGATTAAGTGAATAATATTTAGTTTTGATTTGATGGCAATTTTACTTCCTGAATACACCAGTAATCCCATTGTTTCAGAAAATTCATTTCTCCCGCACCTGAAAATATTTCAGTTTCGTTGCTGCCTTCAATAATTCCTGAAAAATCAATGTCGAATTGCACTTTAGCGTTTAGATCATCAAATTGAATATCGGTGATTTCAAGTTTGCTGAGCATGAACGATTTGAAAGCCTGCCGGAAATTATCAAACCACTTGTTTTCTTGTGCCTCTTTGGTCAGATTGTTGGTGTAAAAGTCTGATTCCTTGTCTAAGAATGATGTAAAAAAATCGGTACAACCGTTTCTGAGGTCGTATTCATGGTTCGGGTGAAATTCTTCATAGGTGAAATGGCTGATCCAACCTTCCATCTTTATATTGTCGGTTTCAGAATAAAACAGTTCATCGGTAATAAACCGGTATAATTCCCGGTCGTCCACCTCGCAAAGGGTATCCAAATCTATCTGGTTCTGATTTAGCAGCTTGATGATTTGATCCAGTTCGGCACTGATTTCATCGTCGGGAATGGTTTCGCTTTTCCTGAATTCCGGTTTCCCAATGAAATCGTAAATCATGATGCGTTCCGAATTATGGAACGCCTTTTCAAAATCCAAGACATTGTCCAGAAACTGGCTTTCCACCTCCGGATGCAAATCGGCATTTGGCGATTCGATGGGGAAATCAGCTCCATATTCAAGCCGAAGTTTCATCCGTTTAATCTCATTTTCCTGTCTCAAACGTTCAAGTTCGTCTTCAAATTCTTCCGGTTCGTGGTCTTTCATCGGTTTTGGATTTTAAGGATAGTACAGGCGATTTCAGTTTCTTTTATTTTTCCAAATATATGAAAATCTGCTTAACTCATACGTTTATCAATAGTCGATTCCAGAAAAACACTGACAAGTTCTGAAATTGCGAATTACTTTTAACCGATCAGCGTCATTGATCCTGAAATCGTCGCTTTTGAGACAGCTCCCTTCCTTGAAATCCCGTCAGATACTTATTCTATCAAGATCTTTTTAACCGATATAAAATCATTGTTCTCCAGTCTGACGATATACATTCCCCGAGGTAAATGTCCAATGTCAACAGATGTTTTATGCTTTGCGATATTTTGTCTCAGGATTACCTGACCTTCAAGATTAATAATTGAAAATACAGCATTACTCGCAGTCTGACCAGTTTCAATGTTGATTATGCCATTGGCCGGATTCGGGAAAATTTTAACATTATCAGGAAAAGCAAGTTTGTTCAGACCCGAAACGATGATATTTGAAACATCCGATACACAGCCATCCACACTTACCATAACGCTGTATTTTCCTTTTTCATAGGATAGAAACCGATTGGTAGTATCATGAGTAATTATCTTGCCGTCAATCATCCAGGTGTTTCCGGTAGTGTAGCTTGAAACCAGGGTATCGCCATCCATTGTTATAACCGGTGCTTCAGGTTTTGGCTTTACCCGAATTGTCACATCATAATTTGCCATCAATGAACCGGCATCTGAAACAATTACTTCATAAGTGGTCGTTTCCAGCGGATTCACTGTGATCGTTGGTGACTGGCTGCCATTGCTCCACTGGTAGGTATAAGGTGTATTACCGCCAACTGGCTGAACCGTTAGAACAACGGGAGAACCTTCGCAAATAACTCTTTCACTTGTTTTAATAGTCTTGACTGACAGTGCAAGTGGCAGATCTTTCAATCCTCTTTTCCAAATTGCACCTCCATTTGTTCCTGCGAACAGGTCGCTGCCATTTTCGGCCATCGAATTAATATTGTAGTTCAGTATTCCGGTATTGTAGGCAAGCCAATCGGTTCCATTGTTTGCCGACATGTAAAAACCTTTCCCTTCGACACCTGCAAAAATGTTAGAACCATAAGAATACAGACTTAATATCTTAGAATTGGAAAACTCATTTTTAATCTGAACCCAATTGTCTCCATTGTCAACAGATTTGAATATTCCCAATCTGCCGGTTCCTGCATAGATGGTATTTCTGTAACCCGAAAGACAAGTTACTGTTGTATCTGTTAAACCATTGTTTGCAGCTTCCCAGTTTAATCCGAAATCAGTGGATCTGAATACCCCTTTATTTTCAGATGCTGCAAAAACAATTGAATCAACCATGGTCAAGCCCAATAGATTTTTGCTGGTTAATCCATTGTTTACTGCCGACCAGTTCCACCCTGTATCGTCAGAGAAATAAACACCATGACCGTACAGACTTGCAAAAGCTGCCGTTCCGCTTGCAACAATATCCGTAAATTTAGGATGCTCGGGTAACCCGTAAATATTCTGCCAGATTAAATTCTTGTTGAAATCTGTTGACCGGAAGAATCCATTCTCGCCCCCGATATATACAATAGAATCAATGGTTTCAAATACATTCATGTCATAGAAAATTCTGTCCCAGGTAATTCCATCGTCTGAGCTTGTATTTATTCCCTGATTTGTTGTAGCCATTAAAGAGGAGCCACCGGTTGCAACAGACCGAATTTCAAGGTTAAAAGTATTCAGGTCGCGGTGCCAGGTCGAACCATTATCGGTTGAAGTTGCAAAACCATGCTGGTATCCGGCATAAACCTTGGGACCGTCTGATGCAATTACATTTACGATCTGACCAAAATTGCTGTTATCAATTGTCTTTTTCCACGTTGCTCCTTTATCATCCGATCGAAACGCACCATCCCATCCGGCAGCCACGTAAATATAATCATCGGTTATTGCGAATGAATTAAAACTGTTGGTGGTTAAACCATTGTTTTTGTCCAGTGTTTTCCAGTTTTTACCATCATCCTGACTGAAATTCAATGGACTGTTTGAACTGGATTCGGATGCAAAGATCAGGTTGTTTTTAGCTGCAAGTGAGTGAATCCCCTTATCCTGAAGCCCGATATTGGTCCAGTTTTTACCGTTGTCAACCGATTGATATACACCAAACTGCGTTCCGGCATATAAGTCAGTGCCGTCTGATGTCAGGCAATATACAATTGTTCCGGAAAGTCCGGTTGATGCTGTCCAGCTTTTGCCTTCATTGTCAGAAATATACAATTCATTCGTCCAAACGGGAGTTTCAAGTTGGATGGCAGCCACCAACACACTGTCAGTAGCAAGAATGGCCCTAACAGAGGGTTTTTCGGGCAGATTGCTGTTTATCGATTGATAAGTGGAGCCAAAGTTTTTCGACAAAAAGATACCATGTCCGGCTCTTCCAACATATAAGTTTGAGTCTAAACATGCAATCCTGAAGGCAGGGATAGTTTCTTCTCCCGAAGCATACATCCAGCTTTCCCCTTTGTTATAGGATATATATACCAGATTGTTAATGATCGAGTACAATAAGTCGCCGTTAACTATAAGTTCGCTAAAGTCCATTCCCAGATATTCCGACTTGGCATACGGACCCGGCAATGGTTTCCATTGCACATTGGAATTCACAAATATGACAATCAGAATAAAAAGCACGCATATTTTCTTCATAGTACTATAATTTTCTCGTTGGCCTTTTTACCTATTTTAATAAAATATACTCCGGGAGCATTTCCTTGAAGGTCGATTGTTTCTTCCTTTTTTGTGATCAATGATTTGTAAATTACTTTTCCGGAAGCATTATAAACGGACAATTCTGTTCCAGATGCAGGAATGCTGTTCAGCTTTACATGTACTTCGCCCTTGGTTGGATTTGGATAAACCAAAAGGACAGGATGGGCTTCTAGAGAATTAATTCCTGTCGGCAGCTTCACTTCAACTTTAAAAGTTGATTTTACTTCTTTCCCGATTGAGAGGGCAGTAATAAGAATTTCAGTATTTCCGGTGTATTCTGAAGAGAAATCCAATGTTAATTCAGATCCTGAGATAGTCGCTTTAACTACCTGTTGATTGGTGTTGGACGTAACCGTACAGCTTATCAGGCTTTCGTCATTAAAAACTGTTTTCAAATCAATCACCCGATCAGGTGCGCCCTTGTCAACTATGATCGAAGGATTAACTAAAGAACCTTCAACTTCAACAATATTGATAAAGTCCTTCCATTGATCTGCTGCTGCATAAAGCTCTTTTGAGCCATAGGGGACATATAATTTGCAGGTGGTTTTGTTTACATCCATAAATACATTGGATGAGAACTGCAGATCAACCGGTACACTTCTGGTGGCATAGATTGATTGCAGGGAGCTACTCTTGAAGGCAAATTCTCCAATTGAGGTAACTGACGGAGGGATTGATACCAAGGTCAGGCTGGTACAGTATTGAAAAGCATAGTCTCCAATCGAAGTGACCCCATTTGAAATGATGACTGAAGATAAACTGGTACAGCTGGTAAAGACCATATTTTCAATGACCCCCAGCGTTGATGGAACCGTAACTGAGGTCATACTTTTACAACCATAAAAAGCTGATTTACCCAATGAAGTCAATCCTTCGGGCAGGGTGATGGAACCTAATTGTTCACAATCGCCAAATGCGTTATCTCCGATTGTACGAATTGATGAAGGAATCGAAACGGAGCTCAGACCATAACAGGATTGAAAAGCTGATTGTCCGATTGAAACAACTCCCGGAGAAATAATTACGGAACTTAATTTTTCACAGCCAATAAAAGCACCAGTTGGAATGGAGGGGACCGATGAAGGAAAAGTCACCGCCGTTAAATTGGTACATTGGTAGAATGCATATTCACCGACAGCGGAAGCCCCTTCTGAAAAAACCAACGTGGTTAAATTCGAACAGCCGCTAAACGCATTATTTCCCATTGATTGAAGGGATCCAGGAATGGTCACAGCACCCAACGATCTGCAATATTTAAAAGCCGCAGCTCCTATGGTCTGCAGCCCATCGGGGAGGATGACTGCATTTAATTTCCAGCAATCTGTAAATGCATCATTTCCAATTGAAATAATGGAAGGAGCAAGCACCACCGAAGTCAAGGCGTTACATCCAAAAAACGCTGAGTGACCAACCGAGGTGGCCGATGATGGACAAATGAAGGAAGCCAGGCGTGCCTTTCCCTTGTAATAAACACGGTCAAAAAAAGCATATATTGGAATTTCATTCTTCGGATAGGCCACCGTATTCCATTCTGTTCCTCCTTCTCCGGTATAGGCTTCAATCTGGACATCCCTAAGGTCAATTATTTCGAGGTTTGGCATCTGGTCCCTCATGGTTTTAAAGTCACGGGCATCCATGCTGCCTGAGAGTATGAGTTTGGTGATTGTATTCTTTTGGTCATCCGTTAGAAGGGAGGATAAGCTACCCGGTGTGACAGTGATTGCAATGCCTTTTGCCTCCTGAAGGACTGAAATGGTTTGTGAAGGGATTCCATTGATGGAAATCGTTATTTGTCCTGTTCTGAAAGCATTCGATGGGTTGGCTGCTGCTGTTATTACCAACATGTCATTGTCCTTCCCTGAAGGTGGATTGACTGTCAACCAGCTTTGATTGTAGGCGGCAGTCCAGGCAATGTTTGCAGTAATTTCCACTGAAACCTGACTTCCATCTTCAGCAGACAAGGATACACTATTGGTTGAAAGTTTAAAGACCACGGGGCTCTCAATGATATTTGTAAAATCTTTCCACTGGAAGGCGGCAGCATACATACTTTTGGTGTCGTAAGGAACATATAACTTGCAGGTTGCCTTATTGATACCATAAAAGACTTCGTTGGAAAAGGTTAAATCAAGGGGCACACTAAATCCTGCCGTGATAGAGACCAATGCATTGTTGTAACTAAAAGCATTGTTCTCGATGGAAGTAACAGAGGAAGGGATGGTCAATGAACTCAGGCTGCGGCAATAAGTGAAAGCCGACCCTCCGATGGTAGTTACCCCTTCAGGAATGGCCATTGCAGTTATCTTTTCACACATTCGAAAGGCACTTTCGCCGATTGAAATAAGCGACGAAGGGAGGATCACTGAACCCAGGCTAGTGCAATAAAAGAAAGCAGATTCACCAATAGCGGTAAGCCCTTCGGGAAAAACGACGGAACTTAAATACTGACAATGACTAAATGTTTCTTTTTCAATGGTTTTAACCGATGCAGGAATCGTAACTGCGGTGATTGCACTGTATGAGAATGCGGCTTCTCCTATGGAGGTAACCGATTCAGGGATGGTAACTGAGCTTAACTTTTTGCAATAACTAAAAGCGTTGCTTCCGATTGAAATGACCGACGAAGGGATTGTAACAGAAGTTAATTCGCTGCAACCATAAAAGGTATTTTTACTGATGGCAGTCAGCGTTGAAGAAAGAGTCACCGATGACAGCATATTACAGTTTACAAAAGCCGATTCTCCCAGGGAAACAACTCCATCGGAAATGACCGCCGTGCTTAATTTGTAGCAGGATTGAAAAGCATCGCTTTCAACAGTCTTCACCGATGAAGGGATCGTAATTGAGCTTAAATTATAACAAAAGGAAAAAGCTGATTCTCCAATGGATGAAGTTCCTTCCTGAATAGTAACAGCGCCCAAATTATAACAGTTGGAAAAAGCAAATTTTCCAATGAAGTTCATTGATGAAGGAATAACAATAGTTGGCAGACTTTTACACAGTGCAAAAGCTGATTCCCCAATTGAAGTAATCCCTTCGGAAATAACTACCGAACTTAATTTTTCACAGCTCTCAAAAGTATTACTTTCAATTGCATGAAGCGTTGAAGGAATTGTAACCGAGCTAAGATTTATGCAATTTGCAAATGCATATTCCCCCAGGGATGCAACTCCTTCGGGAATGGAGATGGAATTCAATTTTTCACAGCCACTAAAGACTCCTCTTCCGATTGAAGTCACCGACTTGGGGATAATCACAGAAAGCAAACTTTTGCAAGATGAAAAAGCTCCATCTCCGATGACCGTAATACTTTCAGGAATGATGACCGAGCTTAATTTTTCGCAGCTCCCAAATGTACCTCTTTCCAGGGATGTAAGCGTTGACGGAATAGTAACAGAAAGGAGACTTGTACAATCATAAAAAGCATATTCTTCGATGGATAAAATTCCTTCTGACAGGATTAAAGAGCTTAAGTGTGTGCAAGAATAAAAGGCATTCCTTCCGATGGAAGCTACCGAGGATGGAATTGTAATAGAAGTGAGACCTGTACAACTTGCAAATGCTGATTCGCCAATCGAATCAACTCCTTCGGAAATCACAACTGAGTTTAAATATTCACAGTACTTAAAAGTATTTTTGCCAATGGTGTTTACTGATGAAGGGATCGTAACAGCGTTCAGGATTTTGCATTCAGAAAAAGCTGATTCTCCGATAGATCCAACTCCTTCTGCGATGTTTAACGAAACTAAGTTTAAACAGTTGCTAAACGCCTTGATTCCTATCAAAGTTACCGACGAAGGAATAGAAACAGCGCTTAGACCGGAATTTGAAAAAGCCAATTCCCCTATGGTTTGAACCCCTTCTGAAATGGTTACAGTGTTTAAATTGGAACAGTAAATAAAAGCAAGGTTTCCAATGGCGGTTACCGAAGAAGGGATAAAAACAGCTTGCAAACTTTCGCAACGATAAAAAGCTGACTCTCCGATGGAGGTGGCCGAGAGAGGAAAGATAAAAGTTACTAAGCTGCGTTTTCCACGGAAATCATTCGGATCAAAAAAAGCGAATCGTGGAATTTCATTTGCAGCATATTCCAATGAATTACGATTTGTTCCTTCATTTCCGGTATAAGCAGCAATGTTAACACCACTGAGGTCAATGACGGCCAATTTGGTCATTGCATCGCGCATGGTCTTGAAGTCACGGGCATCGATGATTCCGGTAATGGTAAGACTGGTGATGGTAATTTTTTCCTCATCACTTAGAGAAGTCAACAGGGTTCCGGGAGTTGTAAGGTTGACCGTTTTAACAACTTGTGCCTGAAGCAGGAACAGATGGAAAACGCAGAAAGATAAAAGAATAAATTTCTTCATATATCGTTGATTTTTAGAGAGTGTTAAATATTTCTCAGCCTTGTTTATTGAAAAAGGTGTTTAAATCTTTCACAATCAACTCAATTACATTTTTGAAATTGAAAGAAGCAGCTTCCACCATACTTATCGCATAATCTTGTTGCAGTATATTTGTATTGGTGTATCTTTTGTTTATTTGTTCGGTAAACCTTTCTGAATTGAATGAATTGCTGTGAACGACCTGATCGTTCTTTTTTATTTTATAGGAAACCCTCAAATTTGAAATTGCCGGGCCTGCCTTGTCTGAATAAGAGTAGCCATAAACATACAGTGCAAAATAAAAGAATCCGCTACTGATGTATGGTCCTTCTGTTTTAATTTCATCAATCGACAATTCAATTTTATATTCTGAATTATTCAAGGTATCCACATTCAAATTACCTGATCGGTTGATTTCACTTATCAGCGACGATTTCATAAATGTGGGAATATCTTCTTCTATCATTGATTTTCCCTGAATACATTTGTTTTGTGAGTTCCAGATGTAAACAAAAACGAGTGGTAAAAACCAGCCTTTTTCTTTTTTAATGCTGGTCGTATCACCAATTGTGTTTGAATTAAAGACAATGGTATCCACACCAACTGCTATACTACTTTTTGTATCAGAAATCTTCGAATCCATTATATAGGCCATTGAATAGCTTTTGGAATTCATGCTTTTCTGAATTTTTTTTGTTGATGTGCAACTTACGATCAGGGTCAATCCTGCCAGTAGAAAAATAGATTTGGTAAAGTTGTTCATGGTTTTAGTGGTATTTAATGTACTTAATCCGGTTATTGATGATTGATTTTTTTTGTTCGTTGTCGGCATTGTCCATTGCAGTTTGATATTCGCCAATGATTAACTGATAGTTTTTCTTATCCCGAAGTAATTCGTATTTGCAATCAGCAATCAACAATGATTTTAAAAATGCGTATTCTTCATTCTCAAACTTCTCCAGATGGTCAATTGTCCTGGAATATTGTTTTTTTGAAATACAATACAAGCCGTTGATTAAATGATGAATGTCTGATAAATTGTCGCAACTCAAAATATACTTCTCAATCAAAGCGCTTTTGTTTCGTTTAAGCATAAACGAAAATTTAGCCAGCAATGATTTTTCATCAGTGGTTTCCAAAATGTCTTTGTACTTTTTATCATGATCAGGAATAACAATATACCTTCTCAATGTCACATCCTTCCCTTTTGAAACTCTGGCGTTGTATTCATTTTGAGATAAAATCCAATAGTCACTGTTTGTTCCAACTCTGGCAAATGTCTGCGCTGAAATCAGAACAAGGAGAAAAGTCAATACTTTATTTATCATGTTATTATAGTTGTTGTTTCCTGGTCGTTTCATCCTTTGTAAAATTTATCGTTCTTCCATTTGGATGGATTGTTGATAATGTAATTCGCAATGTTTTGATACGATCGTTCATCGCGGATAATGTGTTCCCAATAATCGCGTTGCCATAATTTTTTGTCAAACCGTGGCCAATCCAATGTTTTTACCCCACGTATATATTCGTTTGTCGACATTGTTTTAAACCATTGAACGACATTATGTAGGGGCGAACCTATGTGTTCGCCCAATCCGTGTGTTTCACCCGATACATTTTCGCCCGAACCCGTTCCGTGTGTTTCGCCCGAACCCGTTGTATCCGTACCACACAAACCCGTATTGCCCGCATCGTCAGGGCAGACACGCAGGTCTGCCCCTACATTATCACCCATTTTCATCGTTGTGTCGTCTATTGATGATGATTTTTTTTTAATGTTTTGATTTCCGTTTCCGTTGTTTTCGATGATACAATGAAAATGGTTTGGCATCACCACATATTCATGACATTTAATATCGGGATATTTATATTCCAATTCATGGTACCAATTTTCAACCATTTTCCCCGCATCGTTTAATATCATTTGTTGGGGCGAATCCATATGTTCTCCATCTACGATTTCGCCAAACATACAAATCCGATTTTGCACACAAATGGTAATGAAATACAAACCGGCCTTCGAATAATCATATCCTTTTAACCGGATCGACCGTCGGTGGTGTATGTTCGGATTGTAGGCCATATTTTATAAATCAATTTGATTGTACCTTGATCGCTGCGTGGGTGTGATCAAAATATTTTAACGTTACAGCGGGCGGAATTTAAATGATTGAAATAAACCATAACTTGAAAACCCATCACCAAATGTAAAATACTTTTCCGGTCTAACAATTATATTAAGCATGTTTATTTTATTTCTTTTATCGAGGATTACTTTTTATACAGCCATTACTTTATTTTATCTGTAACTTTTGCATGAAATTCGCACTTATGAACACTAAACCCATACGAATGTTAACTTATATTAAGACTGTTTTTGCCATTTGCCAGTTTTTATAAACTATTTTTGCGGAATCAATAAATTTTCCGGATTGGACTTTTGCATGATATTTGAAGCATTGTCCATCCGATTATAAAAAATACAATTATGAATTTCAATTACAGAAATACAGGTTTTTCAATTCTGCTGGGGATGATACTATTTGCTGGAGGAATTGAATTGAAAGCCCAGGACGTTCAAAACAGTACAATGAAATATGGACGTTTACTCCGGCTAATTGACAGCTATTATGTTGATACCACCAATGTTGATGATTTAACAGATA
>DAITNH010000119.1:0-14100 GCA_036834745.1 Prolixibacteraceae bacterium | reverse complement strand
CAATATTACTAATCCTTCCAAAATGTGATTCGTTATTAGTAACCAAAATCATCCCATTAGCTATCGATGAAACACCAATTAACAAATCAAAATACTTTTTCAAAACGATTCAATTTGTCTATTAAATGTCCTGCTATCTCGAATTTCTGCAATTATTTCGTCAGAATCTCTTGAGTCAATCCATGCTCCAAAAGACTTTTCAAATCTATCGTTATTATTGGAGGTATCTTTATTTATAGACTTTGATAATCTTTCAATTAGCTTCAGTTTTAGATTTGGTGTTAATGTATTTAGAAGCCCCCAGTATCCGTTTAATATCTGTGTTTCTGCCTTCATAGTCTTTATTTTTTTTACGAAGATATGAAAAATCCCAATTGATGGAATAAGGTTGCAAGTAGCAATCGCTTAAAGCGTAACACCTGTAATCCCCTAAAGTTGTGAAAAACTACCATTATACAAGTTCACTAAACACCAGCAAAACCCCTCCAAACCTTTGTTTACAAGGCAACAGGATTGCAAATCCCCAGCTAAAAAGTGTAGATTAATGTCGTTGTTCAGCAAACTCTAATTAATTTAAATCTGTATTGTCCTTATGCCCTCTTTCTAAAAATCCTCATCCAGTTCATGCCCATTTAATCTAAGCCACTGTTTGGCATCTTCATATTGTGGAAGCTGAACGGCTACAATGTTCCAAAATTCGGCGGAGTGGTTGTGCTCCCGGAGATGTGCCAATTCGTGAACTACAATGTAATCCATTACCTCGGAAGGTGCCTTTACAATACGCCAGTTAAAGTTAAGCGTACCTGCTGGCGTGCAAGAACCCCATATGTATTTGGCAGAAGTTATATTAATACGTCTACGTTTCACTCCCAGATGTTCCGCAAAGTAGATTATCCGGGGAGTAAGTACTTCTTTTGCTTGCTGCTGATACCACTCAAACATCAAGTTTTTAGCTACTTCAATACTAGGAGTATTAACAATGAATGCTTCTTTAAATTCGATGGCTGGCGTTTCTGAACTATTGATTTGAAGACTGTAATACTTACCCATGTATAGAAACTGTTCTCCATCTACAAATTCTTTGGCTGTCCGTTCTACTGCTTTTTGATGCGAATCAATTTTTGATAAGATAAGCGCTTTGCGCTTATTCACTTCTTCCTTAATGCGGTCGTCAGATAACGTCTGCGGAGCGCGCACCACAACCGATTTATCCCTCTCGATGATAATTGAAAGGGATTTTCGGTTCGATTTTATGACAGTATATTCAAACATTAGTGAGGACGAGCTTTTTCTAATAGTCGAGATACAATTTCATTACGCTTGTCGAAGAATCCCGGAAGATTATATATTCCGTGTTCCTGGGTAAGCAAAATCTTAAGCAATTCTCCCCTAAGTGCAGCTTGTGAGGCTGGATTGCGCCAAAAACCAATGGCCGAACTTTCGAGTTCAATTTTATCGTACACCTCTTTGGTAACTGCCACCATACAACTAATTTCATCTTCAGAAAGGGAGTGTTCTTTGTCGAAAATCATATTTTTGAGGATGCGGAAATAGGGCATTTGCGTTTTGTAGTCTAAACCGTGCGTTTCTTCCCGATGACGGTTTTTTATGCGTTCTCGCAACTCGTTGAGCCGAGCGATAATCTCTTCCCACCGACCTGCAAATTCAGCAAGAATCTGCTCCAGCATTTCGGAGAACGAACGGAACTGTTCCGGATCATCTTCAATATGGACATTAATATAATGGCGAATCGCGTGTTCTATTTCAGCCGATTTTGTTTTGTTGCTTTTGCGGCGTTCTACCTCTTTGGCAAATCCATCATCGGTAATGGATATTGGCTCAACCTTTTGTGTTACACCGCGACTTTCGAGATACTGGTCGAGGATTTTACGCAGCTTTTCAGGGATACCTTTCAAATTCAATCGTTCGTCACGGGTATGTTGAGCTGCCTGCACACTGATCTCTGCCAGCAAATTGTAATCGTTCAGATAATGTAATGCCTCTTTTCGGGGGTAAAGATTATTCATTGCTGAAGTAACGGCTCGGAATAATAGCGTGAACGTAGAGCGTAACTCTTCATCGTAGAACAAATTGAAAATAGCATCTAAATCGGTCAAATCACTGACGTTATTCTTTGTGAAGAAAGCAAACACTTCATCTATTGCTTGCTTGAGTTCCAATTCAAGGGCACTCGTATCTTTTAAGCTGGAAATAATATCTTTTTGTTCTTTCTCGTCATAATGTTTGAGTGCCTCCAAAATATGATGTCCAACTCCTACATAATCTACCACAAACCCATTGGCTTTAGCAGGTGAATCCGGACGATTGACCCGGGTAATGGTTTGCAACAAGTTGTGCATTACAGCAACTTTATCTAAATACATGACTTGTTCGATAGGTGCATCAAAACCTACAGTCAGCATGTTGACCACAATGATTATTCCCACTTCACCCGTTGTTCCATCATCGGCTTTGCTATCGAAACTCATTTTGAAGCTCTCAATGATTTTCTTTTGCTTTGAAGGATTGGCATATTGTTTCAAATAGGGCTTTTCGTTATTGTCGGTGGAAGAAATAATCACCTCTGCCTTTAAGTTTTTAAGTCTTTCGGGGTTGATGTTCATTAATAATTTCCGGAACTCAGAAACGTATTCCTCTTTTTTATCAGCGGCACAAGGCAGAGCCGGGAAACTGTGAACTTTTGATCCCGATACTGTGTCTATTGCTGCCTCAATCTCCTTATCAAACGCCAGTTTGTAGCGGTGTGCCGCTTCGAGTGAAAAGGCCACCACCTGCGCTTTGAAACCATTGGGTAAAATTTCAGAAATATAGTGACGGAACATGTCGTGCGCCTTGGCATTAATGGTGGAATCGGCTGCCATATATGCCTGACGGCTGCCATAATTGAGGATGTTACCGTATTGATCGAAATTAACGTCCTGAAACACATCTTCGAAAGCTGCATTGGCAGCACCAGCATCTTTGAGTTGTGATTGGGTGGTTCGGCCTTCGTACACAATTTCAAGAGTTACTCCATCGTCAATCGATTGGCGCATGGTGTATTTGTCGATATAATCGCCGAACGTACTTTCTGCTTTTGCCGTTGGGGTGCCGGTGAAACCAATGTTTATTGCATTTGGCAACGCATTGTTGAAGTTGGCAGCCAATTTACCAAACTGCGAACGGTGCGCCTCGTCGGTGAGGACAATAATGCGTTCGCTGGTATTGAGTTGTGGAAAAATAACTGTATCAAAATCGTTTTCCTGAAACTTTTGCAGCATAACTGTTACTGCATTGAAAGCGCCATTTTTTAGGATGGTTTTAGCATCGTCAATGCTACCGATTTGTGCTACTCTGAACCCGGAGCGATTTGCGGTTTCGGTTATTTGCCCATCAAGTTGAGTGCGGTCGGTGAGGATTACAAATTTGTAGTCCATCATTTCGGGGTGTCGCCAGATTTCGCGCATCAGGAATACCATGGTGAGCGATTTGCCACTTCCTTGCGTGTGCCAGATTAAACCTCCACGCTCATGTTTAGAGTTGCCGGAGCGTATGCGTTCAAGCGATTTATAAACGGCACGGTATTGTTGGTAACGTCCCACAATCTTAATGGTTTCGCCTTTATCGGTAGACGAAAAAATGGTGAAGGTGCGCAATAGATTCAGCAAGTTGGCAGGGTAAAGCATACCGTGTACCATACGCTGCTGGTCGTTGGGTGCGGTGCGCAGTTGAGCATCATCGCTTTCGCTGCCGTCGGCACTTACAAAATAACTGGCCTGGTCGGGCCTGGTATAATTGATCAGTTCGTCGATGGTGGCAGGATACGGGTCTGTCCAACGAAAAAAGAGATTATTCGACGAAGTGGTAATGGTTCCAAATTTTGCCTTGTTGCGGCAAGTTGCTATGAGTGTTTGGTTATAGACAAACAGCAATTTGTTACCTTCGTGTTGCTCACCTCTTTGCTCTGAGTAACGCGTCATTTGTTTGATCGCATCATCGATGGGTGTTTGCACTTTGGGCGACTTACATTCAACTACTACCAATGGCAGGCCATTGACGAAGCAGACTATATCGGGATAAATGTGATTTTCGGTGTTTGGAATCTTTACTTTAAGCTGCGAAACTGCTACATAAGAATTATTGTCAGGTTTGTTGAAATCGATGTAGTTGAATGGTTTATTCTGTTTTTCTTCCTCTGAATAAACAGTATCTCCTTTGATTAAAAATTCAAGGACTGCTTGGTTTTCGGTAATGAGATCTCGCCCACGAAATGAGGTAATTTTGTCAATTGCTTCACTAATTTGATCCGAGTTCATCCACTGATTGATTTCCTTAAGTGCTTCACGGAGTTTATCAACCATAACCACCTCTTCGAAGCTGTCGCGCCCGGTATCGGCAGGTTGTTGTGCCTTATCCAGACGCATGACATCCCAATAGAGTAATCCATCTGAGAATTGCTCCATCGCCTGTAATTGAAGCAGGAAGGGTTCTTCAACGTGGTTCTTTTCGTCAACTTTTATATAATCTTTTGACATGATAGTTAATGGTCAATTTCGTTTTGTTTGTTTTTTAATAAACCCTTTTTAGCATTTAGCGGCGAGATCACTTTCTGTCCTGTTTTGGCTTCCAGTTCGAGACGGGCATTTCGGGCAACTTCGCCACCTTGTTTGGCAACCTGCGCATGTTCCTCCATCGAATCAGGGTTCGTTGTTTCCGAAATCCGTTTGGTAGATAATTCTGCCAGCATATTTAACACCAGTTCTGTGTTGGTCATATTGTCGCGCAGGTTTTCTTTTTTCAAACCCTTGAATTGCTTGTATTCTCTCGCCGTTTTATCGGCCCATGTTTTATAAATAATATCGGTAAGTGTGGCAAACTGAACGCCCTCCTCCAATCCTCTCGATTTCCATTCATCAGTCAGTTCCTTGCGGATTTCGATGCTTTTCAACCGCTGGTTTATCCAATTGTCGGAATAGCCCAAGCGTTTGTAGTCCATCATGGCTTGCTCAATAGAAAGCTCGGGATCCTGCATCTGGTCTAAGCGTTCTTTAGCCACCCGGGCAATCCATAGTTTAAATGGTTCGGCTTTGGGTGAAGGGATAGACTGAATGAGACGGAAAAGCTGGTCGGTATTGGCAACGTCGGTTTTGTACATTTTACCATCAGTAGCGCGCATTTTCAGTTGTCCGATTTTTTCGGACAACTCACTTCCCTCTTTTTGCAGCTTTTTCTTTAAATCGTTCCAATACTTTCGGGGCCTGTCTGTTTCTGTCAGCGCTTCAATCACATCAATGATCGAAAAGTACCATTCTTCGGTTTTTTCGTCCCAAATGGTGCGTACTTTGCGTTCTTCAAATATTCGAATACTGTCTTTCATAATGGTTAATGGTTACAGTTCACTCTTACTTTTCCGGTTAATAAATCCTGCATCAGCCCTTGTTTGAGCTTTTGTAGTTTGGCAAGGTTGGTTTGCTCGGATTCGATGAGGTTATCTTGTGTTTCGAGGATTTCAGCAATTTTTTGTTGTTCGATTTTTGAAGGAATGCCAATCTTGTAGGTTCGAATTGCATCCGTTGACACTCTCTGTTGCCCTGCGCTTCCAGTCATTTGTGAACTTAATTTATTTCTAAAAGGAATGCTTGTTGTATGACTATAAAGAAAGTATGCATTTATCTTACTCCTTAAAACATGGAACTCGGTACTTCCAAAACCATATTCTGTATATAATTCATTTAAAAAAGCACCCTTACCATTTTCAAAACAAGGCGTTATCTTAGCAACCAAAATATCACCTCTTTTAAATGGTGTAAACCCATTTTTCACTAATCTGAGCTCAGTTAATTTGGGACTCATTAATTTGGCATTTTCTGAGACATCACCCATTGCGACAAAAGAAACAATTGAAGGTATCTCTTTTTCTCTATTTGGATTAACCTCAGATATTTCGTCGATCCGTTTTGCCTCCCATTCCTCCGGCACCATCATCCCATTTTTCTCCACAAAAGAGTGGGTATGTGGGTCGCGAATAGTGCCGTTTTGATCTATGCCGTAGGTGAGCAGATCATGCATTAAACCTTGCTTTATGTTTTTGTATTTGGCTATCAACTGCTCGGTTTGGGTTATGCTACTGTCTATGGTACTGAGAATACTTGCTATTTTTTTCTGTTCGGTTAATGACGTTGGAAACGAAACGATGAAATTCTTTATAATGTTTTGGCTGATATTGGGTTGACCTCCGCCAACAGCTAACGCTAAAATTCTATTTTTTGAAAACAATAAATTATAAAACAGATAGTCCTGTTGCATACTTTGAGAATTGAACAACACACAACAAGCTTGATTAGTCGTTGATTCAATTTCTAAAAATCCTAATTTTCCTATTGTTGCTCCATAAAGTGCTATTACAACGCTTCTTTTAGGATACATTTTTAGGGTTGAATAATCTTTTAGAGCTTTATCTGATATCTTTTTAGAAGTGTCTCTTATTATTCCATCATTTAAATCGCCCGTTAGAAGCCAATTAATATTTCCTTCGTAATAAATAGCATTAGTACTAAGTGGAGTTGTTCCACTTCCGGTTTCAAATAAATCCCCTAATCTTTCACTTTTCCACCCTTCCATTTTAGACATACTTTAATTCAGTTAGGAACTGGTTGAGGGTAGCAAATGTGGCATCACGGTCGCCCAAAATAGCTTTATGCGACACAGCATATTTATCCCAAAGATTATCGAACAGTGCAATAATCTGACGCTTTTCGGCATTCAGGTAGCGTTCCAACTCGTTGCCAATCAGGCGGTGGTGCTTTTCGAGAATCAACTCGCGGCACTCGTCTTCGGACATCATACCACCAATGGAATCGAGTAGGATATCGGCATTAGCCAGTTTAACGCCCAGTAAGGCCAAATTGGTTTGGTGTTGCTTTTTCTGTTTGTTCCGGGCTGTTATCTCTTTTTTTGTCGTCGGCTGTGGCTGTGCAAGTAATTTATCAAGTTCAGCCTGTACAAAATTTAATTGCTCATTGTACCAGGCTTTTAGCTCGTCGTTGCCGTAACGCTTCATCTCAATTTTGATTTCAAGCAATTTGCTGCATTCGGCAAATTTTTTCTTCAATGCTTTTATGTGGTCTTCGGCCTCTTTTATTTCAGCAACCGTAGTTTCAAACTCCCGGCGTTCGGTATCCATGTCCGGATTCTTTTTCAGTTGTTTAATTTGGTCGGTCAGGTATTTTTTTACCGTGGTAGCTGTTTTCTTCTTTTCGCTGCTTTCGACTTCTTCCGCAATAGTTTCTTCTTCCTCATCTTCTTCAAAGTCCACACCCTCCACTATTTCAGCTAAACGGTTTTCCCAATCTGTACGTTCTTGTTCAAGCTTATCCAGTTCAGTTTGCTCAGCAACAAAATAGCGTTCGATAATCATGTTGTCGGGGATAAGCCCGGCACTCCAACCCATGTAATAAATGGTGCGCAGGTCGTATTTGATGTTTGTCCACCAATTCACGAAAACACCTGCACACTTAAATTGGTCGAGGGCTCCAAATGGCAATAAGAAAGCTTTAATGCTATCGAGTAATTGCGAACGCACCTCCGAGATTTTCATTTCGTGTGAGGCTATTTGGGCAAAGTCGTTTTGTGCCATATTCCACCATTCGCCTGTTTGTGCATTAATTTCAGCCAGACGGGTTTGCAACTGTTTATCGTTTTCGATGTAGGTACGCAGGTCGGCCTTTTGGGTAAACTGTGGGGCGAAAAGTTTGTATTTCTCATCCTTCTCCACAAATTGCGGCTGCGGGTCAAATTGTAACTTACTGCATTGAGGTAAGGTACTTTCGATTTCGGTAACCGGCACTCCACCCACTAAATGGGCATGAACATCGTGCGGCTCGGCAGGTGGCGTATTGTCCACATAGCGACGAATGTTGAGGTCGAAATCGTGGAGGTCTTCGATTGCAACAAGTCTGGAGTATTTCGGAAATTGCTGTTTCGTGCGATAGGCGTAGGTAATTTTCTCAATATCTTCGGGGCGCAGGAAGTTTTGCACCTTACCTGCACCAAATTCAGCATCAGCATTGATAAATAAAATTTTGCCCTGCATATCTATAGACTTGCTTTTGTTTATCACGATAATGCAGGCTGGAATACTGGTTCCATAAAATAGGCTCTGTGGCAAGCCAATTACCGCTTCAATCAAGTCGGCTTTGATAATTCCTTCACGGATATTTTTCTCGGCACCGCCACGAAACAGGATGCCGTGAGGCATTACAGTAGCCATTTTACCAGTCGATTTCAGGCTGGCAACCATGTGTTGCAGAAACATATAATCGCCTTTTTTACCTGTTTCCGGCGCATAGCCATAACGAAAGCGGCGTTTGTCTTTCATGGTGGCAATGCTGTAGTTTTGCGAGAAAGGAGGATTGGCTATCACCCGGTCGAATTTCATCCATGAACCGCCACCGGCTTCACGCAAAAGCGGATGCTCCAGCGTATCCCCATTTTCGATCAATGCCTGGGGAATGTTGTGCAAAATCATGTTCATTTTGCTGATTACCCAAGTCGTACCATCGTTTTCCTGTCCGAAAAGCGAAGGCAATTCATTGGGCTGCACGCCCTGTTCTTCCAGATATTGGTAGGATTGGATGAGCATACCGCCCGAACCCACGGTTGGGTCATAAACCGACATTGACTTTTGCGGGTCGATAATCTGTACCAGCAAACGCACCACCTGATTTGGCGTGTAGAACTGGCCACCTTTTTTCCCTGCACTATCGGCAAAATATTTAATCAGGTATTCGTAAGCTGCACCTAAAAGATCGGGGAACTCAAAATTATCGTTGAGCAATTCGGGCATTGTGTTGAAGTGGTTCATTAACTCCATCCACTTGGCATCGCTTACCGTAGTTTTTCCCTTTTTAGCTGTGAAATCAATGGTAGAAAGTACTCCACTCAATACGGGATTTGCTTTTTCGATAGAAGTCAATGCACGTTTAAGTTCAGAACCAACCCGTTCTTTCACATCCTGCAAAGCAGGTCTAAGATTGCCATTGGAATCTGTCCAGCTATCGTACCAACGTGAACCTACAGGAACAAAAAACGAAGACCCGTAAATGGTCTTGTCTTCGAGTAGTTCTTTGAGATGTTCCGGATTCAAAAAGGAATACTCATCTTTTATCTTTTTGCGATTTTCGTTGAACACATCCGAAAGTCGCTTCAGGAAAAGCATCCCGAAAATGTATTCTTTGTATTCAGAAGCCTCCATTTTACCACGCAAAATATCACAGGCTTTATATAGAAAAGTCTCAAGCTGAGAGAGGGTGATTTTATTTTTATTCATTCAAAAATTATCTTAACTGCTTTGTCATAATAATTTCTAAAAGTAGGCAAATATTGGGAAACAGGGCTAATAAGTTCAAATATAAAGTATGCAAAAAGCCCCACCGGAATTTCCGACAGGGCTTTTAATATTTATTGTTTTAATACTTCGGTCTTCCGACTTCAGTCTTCTAACTTCTTATTTTACTTCTTCAAAGTCAACATCGGTAACTTCACCATCCTGTTTGCTTCCGCCTGCATTGGCATGCTGGCCTCCCTGAGGTTCGCCCTGAGCGCCACTTGCTGCCTGTGCATTGTACATTTCCTGCGATGCAGCCTGGAAAACGGCATTCAATTCAGCAGTTGCAGCATCAATACCTGCAATATCCTGAGATGCATGTGCAGTTTTCAGTTTCGTAAGTGCTTCTTGAATCGGTTCTTTTTTGTCGGCTGGCAATTTATCACCAAATTCAGTCAGCTGTTTTTCAGTAGTGAAAATCAAACTGTCAGCCTGGTTGAGCTTGTCAACTTTTTCGCGTGCAGCTTTGTCTGTTGCTTCGTTGGCAGCAGCTTCGTCGCGCATGCGTTTGATTTCAGCATCGGTCAAACCAGAAGAAGCTTCGATACGAATCGACTGAGATTTACTGGTTGCTTTGTCTTTTGCAGCGACATGCAGAATACCGTTGGCATCGATGTCGAATGTTACCTCAATTTGAGGAACTCCGCGTTGTGCCGGTGGCAATCCGTCGAGGTGGAAACGGCCAATGGTTTTGTTTCCGTTTGCCATAGGGCGTTCGCCCTGTAATACGTGTATTTCAACCGATGGCTGATTGTCTGAAGCCGTGGTAAATGTTTCCGATTTTTTTGTTGGAATAGTAGTGTTCGATTCGATCAAACGAGTCATCACGCCACCCATTGTTTCGATACCCAAAGAAAGTGGGGTAACGTCTAACAAAAGGACGTCTTTTACTTCGCCGGTCAACACACCACCCTGAATTGCTGCTCCGATAGCTACAACTTCGTCAGGATTAACACCCTTTGAAGGAGCTTTTCCGAATAACTGCTGTACTTTTTCCTGAACGGCAGGAATACGGGTTGAACCACCAACCAGAATAACTTCATCAATGTCACTTGCTTGTAAGCCTGCATTCTTCAGTGCTTTGCGGCAAGGTTCCATCGTGGACTGAATCAGTTTGTCGCACAATTGTTCAAACTTGGCGCGGGTCAAAGTTTTTACAAGGTGCTTTGGAATACCGTTCACCGGCATAATATATGGCAAATTGATTTCGGTCTGAGTTGAGCTTGACAATTCGATTTTTGCTTTTTCTGCAGCTTCTTTCAACCGCTGTAAAGCCATCGGATCCTGGCGCAGGTCGATTCCTTCGTCATTTTTAAATTCAGCCGCCAACCAGTTGATAATTTCCTGATCGAAGTCGTCGCCACCAAGGTGAGTATCACCATCGGTTGATTTTACTTCGAACACGCCTTCGCCCAATTCGAGGATAGAAATATCGAAAGTACCGCCACCAAGGTCGAATACAGCGATTTTCATTTCGCGGTGCATTTTATCCAACCCGTAAGCCAGTGCAGCTGCGGTTGGTTCGTTGATGATACGACGAACATTCAGACCGGCAATTTCTCCGGCTTCTTTGGTTGCCTGACGCTGCGAATCGTTGAAGTAGGCAGGTACAGTGATAACAGCATCGGTAACTTCCTGTCCTAGGTAATCTTCAGCGGTTTTCTTCATTTTCTGAAGAATCATGGCCGAGATTTCCTGTGGCGAATATTTGCGGTCATCAATAACTACACGCGGGGTGTTGTTATCGCCCTGAACCACAGTGAATGGAACACGTTTAATTTCTTTGGTCAGGTTGGCATAGTTTTCACCCATGAACCGTTTGATTGAAGAGATGGTTTTTGCAGGGTTGGTAATTGCCTGACGTTTTGCCGGATCACCAACTTTACGTTCGCCATTTTCAACAAATCCCACGATTGACGGAGTTGTACGTTTGCCTTCGCTGTTTGGGATAACAACAGGCTCGTTGCCTTCCATTACTGATACGCACGAATTGGTGGTACCTAAGTCAATTCCAATAATTTTTCCCATTTTGATATTATTTTTTAATCTGATTGTTTCTAAAATAAATTTACACGGCTTGAAATATCAATCATTATGCCATTCAGAAGGAGACAGAAAATGGCGCAATATTGACACCTGAATCGTTTGGCATAGGTTTATCCTGACATTTTTTGTGACAAAAAGACAGCGGAATGCGTGGAATTTGCTACCTTCATGCCATCTTAAACTAACATTAATGAAACACAAACCTTTACAGGCAGTTCCACGCGAACGCCTTTTTTCACTCGATGCTTTACGGGGATTCGATATGTTCTGGATTACCGGGGGCAGCTATCTGGTAACAGTTATCGCCAATTACACCGGAGCTGCATGGCTCGATCCGGTGGTAGAACAAATGGAGCATGTCCCGTGGAACGGATTCCATTTTTACGACCTGATTTTTCCGCTGTTCATGTTTATAAGTGGAGTTGCCATTCCATTCGCACTGGTTTCGAAACTTGAAAGGAAAGTTCCCCGTTACGAACTGGCTAAAAAAGCTGTTAAACGTGGACTTATTCTCGTTTTGCTGGGTTTTATATACAATGGCGTATTCAGCAATGGGTTTGAAAATCCAAGGTTTGCAAGTGTATTGGGGCAAATTGGTCTGGCGTATATGTTTGCAGCCCTGATTGTGATTTACAGTAAATCGTTTAAAAATACGCTTTATTGGTTAGGCGGCTTGCTGATTGGAATTGGAATTATTCAACTTCTTATACCTGTTCCGGAATTCGGCGCGGGGGTGCTAACTCCTGAAGGATGCATCAACGGCTATCTCGACCGGATGTTGTTACCCGGACGTTTGCATGGAAAAGTATTTGATCCGGAAGGTTTGCTGTGCATCGTTTCGGCCATAACAGTGACCCTGATGGGTTCGGTGGCCGGTCATTTCCTGCGCGACAAAAAGACGGACGATCACAGGAAAATCAAAACACTTTCACTGATCGGGGTTTCGGCAATCGCACTGGCATTGGTTCTCAGTACGTTTTATCCGATCATTAAAGCTTGCTGGACAGTACCCTTCAATTTGCTGACCGCAGGAATCGGCTTCTTATTAATGGCAATTTTCTATTGGATAATTGATGTAAAAGGTTGGAAGAAATGGTCGTTCTTTTTCAGGGTTATCGGTATGAACTCCATATTTATATACCTGCTGCACGGATTGGTAGATTTAGAAAAAACAACCAATCGTATCTTCGGATGGACTGTTCTTTGGGGAGACTTTGGTGTGTTGTTCTACACCATCGGTGAAATAATGTTGGTTTGGATGCTGCTATATTATATGTATAAAAAGGGTATTTTCCTGAGGGTTTAGGGAATAATTAAGTTATAAATGATGATTGATGATTTTATTTAAACAACGAATCCGGCTCAACTGAACCGGATTCGTTGTTTAATGAAAGTTTAGAAAATTGCGTAGTGAAGGCCCAGATTAAAGTTGGTACTGTTTCTTTGGTATGAATTGTGTTTGGAGAACCAATAATTTCCACTTAAACTCCCGGTTACCTGAAGTTGAGGAGATATGTAATAATTTGCTTCAATATTTAGGCTGAAGTTATTCATCCAATATTTAGAAACGATTTCTCCATTATAGTTTAAACCTTCAAATCCCGAATAGTTTCCGGATAGCTTTAAACGAGTTCTCGAATCAGGGAAAAATCCATACCCAAACATGGCATTAGTCCTGAAAAAATTACCCGGATAGCTGTCCGATACATCATCATTCTTTGCCAACAATGTTGTGTTGGCAAATTCGAGATGAACATTTCTCTCCCAAAATAAATTCAATTGTTTGGAGCAGTCGAATTGTAATTTTGATACCAGATTCGTTTTAGTTGGAGAATCAGATGCTGAATTACTCGATTTGGAATATTCCCTTATAAACTCAGGTAAAAGTTGAAATTTCAGTTCTCTTCCAGATTTTCTGTCAAAATAAATTGGGAAACTCCAGTAATCGTTGAGCGTTGTGAAATAAGAAATGTCACCATTCCTGATTAAATTTTGCTGATTTAGCAAGGAGTCCAATGATTGAAGCTCAGCGATTTTTTGGAGTCGGGCATCAAAAAAGCGTTTGTTTTTTAATTTGGAAACAAAACTTGCAAATTCAAAAATGTCTTTTTCCTGCAATTTGCGGACAAGCGAATTCTGTTGTTTCAATTTTTCAAGAATATAGTAGCCTTGCCATAAATCGTTCACTCTCTCAAGTCGGCCAATGCCAATTCCCATTCCAGCAGATACTGCCAAGTACCCGCTTTTGTAAAAGTTTGTATTTCCGCTATTTGTTGTTTTATCTTCCGAATAATAAAATTGAAGATCGGTTATCCCTTCCAGAAAAAACTTGTCTTCAGTCAAGTAGGTTCTCCTTAATCCATTAAGATTCCAACTAAATATTGGTTGAACCTGTTTTGTTTTATCCTCAAAATGAGAAGAATTTGAGTAATCATATTGACCAGTTATAGTAGAAAGAAGGTGGTCTATTCTTTTTCTGGTCAAATTTTCATACCTGTATCCTAAATTGAAATAGGTATTAGAACTAAATTCTGTTCTATCGTATTTTGTTATATCAGTGTTATTCGGTTGGGGCATTTCAGTATAGTAGCTGTCGCTTCTTCCACTCGAATTGAAATTCAATTCCAATTCGTGTCGCTTGTAATCCGGAAATTTGTACTTCGATAAAT
>DAITNH010000118.1:0-14230 GCA_036834745.1 Prolixibacteraceae bacterium | reverse complement strand
ATGGCTCGTTTCATGAAACTTGTTTATTTATGATTTTTAGTACTGATACTTCAGAAGCCGTAAAATTAAAACTTATAATTTAGTAAATTGCGGGTAGGTTTTTTTAACCGGATAATTATTTCTGTCTTTCTCAAAAGGATTAACTAAATTTGGATACGCAACAGCTAATTCATTCGAAGCAAATGAAACGGTCACGAATAGATATCAAACGCTTGATTATTGTGTTGTTTTTCGCAACTGTTGCCGTTACAATTGCCTCACTTACCATTGGACGAGATATTTACAGACACAACGAAAGCGGATTGTTGTCTTTTGCCATTGTCAATTTCTCGGGGTATTTGTTCTTCCTGTTTATGCCGGTCGAATTGATGTTTCTCTTTTACCTCCGGTCGGGTTACGATCCTCTTTTTCTGAATCTGATTGCTCTTGGAACTGCCATTGTTTCGCAATCTATTGATTATATGATCGGGTATTTTTTTAGCGCTGGAATAATTGACCGATTGATTGGACGCAGCCGTTACGAAAAGGCGGAAGCTGAAATCCGCAAATACGGAAAACTGACATTGTTGGTTTTCAATATTTTCCCATTGTCATCGCCTGTAATTGCGCTTGCCGCCGGAATGTTGAAATACCGTGTGAAAGATGCTTTGCTTTACAGTATCATTGGACTGGTTACCAAATATCTGGTAATGACACTTTTTTTTGGATTATAGAAAGAATACTTTTTGTTTAGTCAGCGGGTGACTCCGAGTCACCCGCTGACTATCAGCATTAAATCTTTTACAGCAAATCCGCTTCCAGCAGCAATTCTTCCATTTCAACCTGAACGTTGATGGCTTCATTGCGTGCCTTTTCTGCAAAGTCTTCACCATCCGAAGCGTAAATAATCTGGCGTGACGAATTGACCAACAATCCGCACATGTCGTTCATGCCGTATTTGGCCACTTCCTGGAGACTTCCGCCCTGTGCGCCAACTCCCGGAACCAACAGAAAATGGTCTGGAACCAGCTCGCGTATTTCTTCCAGTTTTTCGGCTTTGGTGGCGCCCACCACATACATCATATTGTCGGTGGTTCCCCAGGTTTGCGAGGTTTTCAATACAGTTTCAAACAACTGCTCGCCGGTTTCTGCATTTTTCAGGTACTGAAAATCGGCTGCTCCTTTGTTTGATGTCAGTGCCAGAACAATCACCCAACGGTCGAGGTAAGTCATAAATGGTTTGATGGAATCTTCGCCCATGTAAGGCGCAACAGTTACCGCATCAAAATCCATGTGATCGAAAAACGCACGGGCATATAGGTTCGATGTATTGCCGATATCGCCACGTTTGGCATCGGCAATAATGAATTGTTCCGGATATTTCTCGCGGATGTATTTTACCGTTTTTTCCAGACTGATCCACCCTGCAACTCCCAAACTTTCGTAAAAAGCAAGGTTGGGTTTATAAGCCACGCACAAGTCCTGAGTCGCATCAATAATTTCTTTGTTGAAAGCAAAAATAGGATCGCTTGTTTCGTTCAGAAAACGTGGTATTTTCAGAATGTCTGTATCCAGTCCAACGCATAAAAAGCTACGCTTCAGTTTGATCTGTTCAAAAAGTTGTTCTTTGTTCATGATATTTTTGTTTAGTGAGCGGGTGACTTTAAGTCACCCGCTCACTAGTTATTAAATCTCCGCTTCTTTCAGTCTTTCTGCGTTTTCTTCCACCTGCAGTTTGTCGATTATTTCGTCCAGATCGCCGCCAATTACAGCCTGAAGGTTGTAAATCGTAAGGTTGATGCGGTGGTCGGTGATTCGTCCCTGTGGCCAGTTATAGGTGCGGATTTTGGCCGAACGGTCGCCGGTTGAAACCATTGTTTTACGCTTTGAGGCAATTACATCCAGGTATTTCTGGTGTTCCTGATTGTAAATACGGGTACGCAATTCGATCATCGCTTTCGCAAGGTTTTTGATCTGTGATTTCTGGTCCTGACAAGTCACCACAATTCCGGTTGGAATGTGAGTCAAACGAATAGCTGAGTAGGTTGTGTTTACCGACTGTCCGCCAGGTCCAGACGAACAGTAAGTATCTTTCCTGATGTCGCTGTCGCGCAGGTCGATGTCGAATTCTTCGGCTTCAGGCAAAACAGCTACGGTAGCTGCCGAAGTATGCACACGACCAGCAGTTTCTGTTTGCGGCACACGCTGCACGCGGTGAACGCCCGATTCGTATTTCATGATTCCGTAAACGCCTTCTCCGGAAATCGTTGCAACAATTTCCTTGAAACCTCCTGAAGTTCCTTCGCTGGTGTTGGTCACTTCCATTCTCCAACCACGACGTTCGCAGAATTTGGTGTACATGCGGAACAAATCGCCTGCAAAAATACTGGCTTCGTCGCCACCGGTACCTGCACGGATTTCGAGAATGGCATTTTTACCATCTTCCGGATCGGCTGGAATGAGCAACAATTTTATATTTTGTTCTTTTTCAGGAATCATCGCCTCCGAAGCTTCAACCTCTTCGCGGGCCATTTCACGGATCTCTTCGTCGGTTTCTTCGTCGAGCATTTGTTTGCCCGATTCGATGTTATCGATCGTTGCTTTGTAATCCTTGAACGCGTTGGTCAGCAACTCTAACCGCTTGTATTCCTGATTCAATTTAACGTAGCGTTTCATGTCGCTCATCACCGACGGATCGGTAATTTGTGAGCCAACTTCTTCGAACCGGTACCTGATCGATTCGTATTTTTCCATTAATGAATAGTCTGCCATTTTTGAATGATGAATTTTGAATAATGAATGATGAATGGGGCACAAAGGCGAGTTTTGTCTGAAAATATGGAGCGAAGCTAATACTCAAATTCGCCGAACTGCGACTTGATGGTAAGCTTTTTGCCATCAGTGGCTTCAACGCGCCCAACGATGCGGGCTTCGATGTTGTATTTTTCAGAAATAGCGATCACCTCCGCAGCAAATTCAGGAGACAGATAAACCTCGAAACGGTGACCCATGTTGAAAACCTTGTACATTTCCGACCAGCTGGTTCCAGATTCTTCCTGAATCATTTTAAACAGCGGCGGAACATCGAACAGGTTGTCTTTGATCACATGAACATTATCGACAAAATGCAGCACTTTGGTTTGTGCACCGCCCGAGCAGTGGATCATTCCGTGAATGTTTTTCCGGAGTTTTTCGAGCAATTCTTTTACCACTGGAGCGTATGTGCGGGTAGGAGAGAGCACCAGTTTACCGGCATCCAGTCCAACTCCGGCGATGGCCTCAGTCAATTTTTTATTTCCTGAATAAATGAGATCTGCCGGAACTTCCGGATCGAAACTTTCCGGATATTTTTGTGCCAGGTAATTGGCAAAAACGTCGTGACGGGCCGAGGTCAGGCCGTTGCTGCCCATGCCGCCGTTGTATTCTTTTTCGTAGGTTGCCTGTCCGAAGGAGGCCAAACCGACAATCACATCGCCAGCCTGAATGTTGTCCGCCGAAATCACATCTTCGCGTTTCATGCGGCAGGTTACGGTCGAATCGACAATGATGGTTCGCACCACGTCGCCCACATCTGCGGTTTCGCCACCGGTTGGGTAAATGTTAACACCCATTTCGCGCAATTCGGCACACAACTCTTCGGTTCCGTTGATGATGGCGGCAATCACTTTGCCCGGAATGCGGTTTTTGTTGCGCCCAATGGTGGACGATAACAAAATGTTATCAGTTGCGCCCACGCAAAGCAGATCGTCGAGATTCATGATAATGGCATCCTGTGCAATGCCTTTCCAGACCGAAATATCGCCGGTTTCTTTCCAATAGAGGTAAGCCAGCGATGATTTGGTGCCAGCGCCATCGGCATGCATAATGTTGCACCAAGCAGGATCGCCCCCCAAAATATCGGGGATGATCTTGCAAAAAGCCTTTGGATACAAGCCTTTGTCGATGTTTTTTATTGCATTGTGCACGTCTTCTTTCGAAGCCGAAACACCACGCGCCATGTACCTGTTATCTGCTGACATATACTCTGAATTACCTTTTCAATTTCAGGGGGCAAAGGTAATATTTTTGGGGAAATAATTTGGAGGGGGTAATTTCACGTCAACCGAAAGTGAAGTGGGATTTGAATTTAGCAGATTCGAAAGCTTTGGGCAGCATTTTATCAGCCAAAGTCATTTATTTATCTTTTAATACGGATTATAAAGGGTTCGAAGTTTGTTCTCTACAAAGCTTTCTTTTTCGAAGAATTCCGGATGACCAGACTGGTTTTCATTTCTATTTGCTGCGGGGGCGCCGTTGGATTTTGAATGCGTTCAAAGAACAAGCGGGCGGATTCTTTTCCCATTTCAAAAGTTGGATGCGTAATGGAAGTCAGTGAAGGCTCAACCACCGTTGAATGGAACTCGCCCGTAAACCCAACCAACGCGATGTCGGTGGGAATTGTAAGTCCGAATTGTTTAATTTCCCGCATCGCCGCAAAAATAACGGTATCGTTGATCCCGAAAATGGCATCGGGATGGTTCTTCAGGCGCAACAGTTTTCGGGTGGCCACCGAGGCATCTTCAGGACTCAGGTTGCAATTTCCCACCAATTCCTGATCAAAGGGCAGGTTACAATCCTGTAATCCCTGCAAATAGCCTTCATACCGAAGTTTTGAAATGCTCAGTTGCTCCGGCCCATTGATATAGGCAATCCGGCGGCATCCGTTTTCGTAAAAGTGTCGGGTAACCTGACGCGCGGCTTCGGCATTGTCGGCAACCACACTCGGAACCTCGTCGGTACGGCACACACGGTCGAAAAAAACCAGCGGTATTTCGTTATTGACCAGTACGTCAAAATGATCAAAAATTTTGGTTTCCTGGCTCAGGCAAACAATCAGCCCTTCAACCCGGGTATTCAGTAAATTTCTCACCGATTCCACTTCTTTCTCATACGATTCGCTCGACGACGAAATCAGGATGTAATAACCGTTTTCTTTGGCAATATACTCAATTCCGGAGATGACCGACGAAAAAAAATGGGTTACCAAATCCGGAACAATGACCCCGATCATGCGTGTTTCCTGCCTAAGCAAACCCATGGCCAGCGGATTGGGCGTGTAGTTTCTGGCGCGTGCAAGTTCCTGAACCTTCCGGGTCATTTCACAACTGATATCCGGATGGTTTTTCAACGCCCTCGAAACTGTTGAAATGGAAACGTTCAGTTCGGTTGCCAGATCCTTCAACGAAACATGCCTTTTGGCCATAAATTCGGGTTATTAAAACAATGGCTGAAATTACAAATCTAAATGATTAAAAAATGTTTCTCAACACTTTTTTGAGCGTGCAAAGCTTTGCGAAGTCTTAGTTTGAAAAAATGAATTTGGCAAATCGGATTAGTTTAATGATTTTTGAATCAGTAAATAAACTAAACGATCTGAATTGTGAATACTAAATCCAAAGCTAAAGTTGTTTCAAGGGAATTACTGGTTCCTTTTATCCTGATTACCAGCCTGTTTTCCTTATGGGGATTTGCAAACGACATTACCAATCCCATGGTAGCCGCGTTTAAAACCGTCATGGAGATTTCGAACGCGAAAGCCGCTCTGATACAGTTCGCATTTTATGGCGGATATGCCACCATGGCCATTCCGGCTGCCTTGTATGTAAAAAGGTACAGTTATAAAAAAGGAATCCTTGTCGGATTGGGATTGTATGCCTTGGGAGCGCTCCTTTTTTACCCCGCCGCAAAGTATGAAGTTTTTGAATTCTTCCTTTTGTCATTGTACATTTTAACCTTCGGACTGGCATTTCTGGAAACCACCGCAAATCCATACATTCTTTCGATGGGTTCAGAAGAAACCGCTACCCGAAGGCTGAATCTGGCCCAGTCGTTTAATCCGATGGGCTCTTTGCTTGGCATGTTTGTAGCTTCAAATTTTATTCTGACTTCGCTTCAATCAGATGTAAGAAATGAGGCAGGAGACTTGATTTTCACAACGCTAAGCGCAGCTGAAAAAGCAGCCATCCGTACACATGATTTGGCTGTGATCCGCGATCCGTATGTAATGCTTGGATTTGTGGTGATCGCAATGCTTTTGGTCATTTTCTTTTTCAAGATGCCAAAGCGCAAAGATCCAGATCATACCATTCATGCAATGGATACTTTCAGAAGACTGATTGCCAACGTGAAATACCGCGAAGGTGTGATCGCGCAGGTTTTTTATGTGGCCGCTCAAATCATGTGCTGGACATTCATTATTCAGTATGCTGAAAATCTGGGAATCAATAAAGCCACTGCCCAGAACTACAACATCGTTGCAATGGCTATTTTCCTGTCGAGCAGGTTTATCAGCACCATGCTGATGAAATACCTGAATTCGAGATTGCTTTTAACAGCATTTGCAATCGGCGGTTTTGTGCTGACATTGGGTGTGATCCTGATAGAGGGAATGGCCGGTTTGTATTGCCTGATTGGCGTTTCAGCGTTTATGTCGCTCATGTTTCCAACCATCTACGGAATTGCGCTTGAAGGACTTGGCGAAGATGCCACGCTCGGCGCTGCCGGTTTGGTAATGGCCATTGTTGGAGGCGCTTTAATGCCGCCACTGCAAGGGGCAATCATTGATCTGGGAACTGTTGCCGGATTACCTGCAGTAAACTTTTCCTTCATTTTACCGCTTATCTGCTTTGTGGTAATTGCCATTTATGGCTACCGGACATTAAAAGTTCATTTATAGTAATTGGAATCAAATAATATCGCATTTGAATTTGTGTTTTTATAGCAACTCACCCCCACGTCCGCTTGCGGACGTCCCCCTCTCTTTCAAAAAGAGAGGGGGAAAGCATCGCAGATGCGAGGGGGTGAGTTGTTCAATAATTACAAATCCTAAAAATTCATTTTTAAACCCAAAATCATGACCTTAGAAACAAAAAGATACTGCAAAACCCTTTCGCTGAAAGACGACTCTCAACTAATCGAAGATTACAAAAAAGTACATGCGCCCGGCGCTGCCTGGCCCGAAATCACACAGGGAATGCGCGAAGTGGGGATCATCGATATGGAAATTTATCTGCTCGGCACACGGCTGTTTATGATTATGGACACGGTTCCCGATTTCGATCATGACCGCGCCATGGATCAACTGGCAGGGAAACCACGGCAAAGCGAGTGGGAAGCTTACGTTTCAAGGTTTCAGCAAACATCTGCAGAAGCAACTGCCGACGAAAAGTGGCAATTGATGGAGCGCATTTATAAAATGGACAAATAATATTTGATGAACAATCCGCAACAACCACAAACACTTAAACCGTTTGGAAAAACCGGACTGACCGTTCCGTCAATCATCTACGGAACGAGTTTTATGGGCAACCTTTACCAGGAATTACCGGAAGAGGTAAAACTGCAAATCATGCAGCAATGGTTCGAGGTTTCCGAATCGAATCCGATGATTGATTGCGCCGGAAAATACGGTGCAGGACTGGCCCTGGAAGTGATTGGTGCAGGACTGAAAAAGCTTGGAGTTAACAAAGGCGACATCATCATCAGCAATAAACTGGGCTGGTACCGAATTCCATTGACCACGGACGAACCCACTTTTGAACCCGGTGCGTGGGTCAACCTGAAATACGATGCAGTTCAAAAAATAAGTTACTCCGGAATACTCGAATGCTGGGAACAGGGCTGCGAATTGCTGGGCGGTTATTACAAGCCACAGGTAGTTTCAGTACACGATCCCGATGAATATTTATTCGCCGCAACTGATGCCACCGACCGCACAAAAAGGGTGAACGACATTCTGGAAGCCTACAAAGCGCTTTTCGAACTGAAAGAAAAAGGCGAAGTGAAAGCGGTTGGCATTGGCGCAAAAGACTGGCTGACGATCAAAGAATTGTACGATCATGTAAAATTCGACTGGGTGATGTTTGCCAATAAACTAACCATTTACCACCATCCGCCTGAAATCATCGAATTCGTCGAGCGAATCAATGCTGACGGTGTTGGCATTATCAACTCGGCTATTTTTAATGCCGGTTTTCTCACAGGAGGCGAGTTTTTCGATTACCGGAAAATTGATCCAACATCTTCCGAAGACCAAAAATTACTGGCATGGCGCGAAACTTTCTTTGCCGTCTGCAAAAAATACGACGTTTCATCCGGCGATGCCTGCCTGAAGTTTGCACTGGCAATGCCGCAGGTAAACGCAGTGGCGCTCAATCCAAGCAAACCCGAACGCATCCGCCGCAATGTGGAGGTTTTGGCTGCCGGTTTACCTTCCGGATTTTGGAAAGAACTGAAAGAACAAAAAGTGATAGGCGAACATTTTAAATACCTCTGAAATGATCATTGATTCACACCATCATTACTGGCAGTACAATCCGGTGGAATACGACTGGATTGACGATTCGATGAAAGTCATCCGCACCGATTTTCTTCCTGAAAAACTGGAGCCAACTATCCGGGAAGCCGGAATCGACGGGGTTATTTCGGTTCATGCCCGCCAATCGGTCGAAGAAACCGACTGGCTGATCGGAATGGCGCATCAAAACAAATTTATGAAAGGCGTGGTGGGTTGGCTTCCTTTAATTCAGGATAATATTGAAACCTATCTTATCAAATATTCCGGCGAAAAAGTACTGAAAGGAGTTCGACATGTGGTTCAGGGAGAACCCGATCCTGAATTTATTCTTCGGAGCGATTTTAATCATGGTGTTTCAATGCTGAAAAAGTATTCGCTCGTTTACGACATCCTGATTGTTGAACGGCAGTTACCCAATACCATCCAATTTGTCGATCAGCATCCCGATCAGGTTTTTGTGCTCGACCACATTGCCAAACCGCTCATCAGGCAAAACGAATTATCGCCATGGAGAGAGAATATTCAGGAACTTGCAAAACGCGAAAACGTGAGTTGCAAAATTTCAGGAATGGTTACCGAAGCCGATTTTACCAGCTGGACACCCAAACAACTGCTACCTTACTTTGAGGTCGTTCTGGAAGCATTTGGTCCCGACCGTCTGCTTTTTGGCTCCGACTGGCCGGTTTGCCTTGTTGCCACATCGTATAAAAACTGGGCCGATCTGGTCAGGAAAAACATTTCCATCTTTTCAGAAACAGAACAGGCAAAGATAATGGGCGAAAACGCGGTGAGGATTTATAAACTATAACTATGAAATCAATTCAAATAATTACTCCTGAAAATATTCAGATTACTGATCGCCCTGTGCCGGTTGCAGGGAAAAGCGAAGTGTTGCTAAAAATCAATTACGTCGGGTTCTGCGGCTCCGACCTCAGTACATTTATGGGAAAAAACCCGATGGTGGATTATCCCCGTGTTCCGGGACACGAAATTTCGGCAGTAATTTCGGCTGCTGGAGAAGAAGTTCCGGCAAATTTCAAAATCGGACAGGCTGTAACCGTCGTTCCATATACAAACTGCGGGCAATGTTCTTCGTGCCGGAAAGGCCGTGTAAACGCCTGCCGATACAACCAGACACTCGGCGTTCAGCGCGATGGAGCCATGCAGGAATTCATCACTATCCCATGGCAAAAACTGATTATCGATGACCAGCTTTCGGCGAAAGAACTGGCAATGGTCGAGCCGCTGACAGTTGGATTTCATGCCATTGACCGCGGACGGGTAACCGACATTGACACCGTGATGATTTTTGGCTGCGGAATGATCGGTTCCGGGGCAATTATCCGCGCTGCTTTGCGCGGTGCAAAAGTGATTGCCGTTGACATTGATGATCAGAAACTGGATCTGGCACGAAAGATTGGCGCCAACTACTGCATCAATTCAAGAACTTCCAATCTGCACGAAGCTTTACAGGAAATCACCGGCGGACATGGCCCGGATGTAATTATCGAGGCTGCAGGAAATCCGTTCACTTATCAGGCCGCTTTGGAAGAAGCCGCATTTGCAGCCCGTGTGGTTTGCATCGGATACGCAAAAAACGACGTCAGTTTCGCGACCAAACTCTGGGTACAGAAAGAAATCGACATTCTGGGTTCAAGAAATGCGACTCCATCTGACTTTGAGGCCGTAATCCATTACATGAAACAAGGAAATTTTCCGCTCGGTGAAATGATCACCCGCATCATACAGCCTGAAGAAGCTCCCGGCGCTGTTGTTGAATGGGCTGCCAATCCGGGGCAAGTGATGAAAATTCTGGTTCAATTTTAATTCCTGACCAAATGAAACGCAGAGACCTTTTAAAATCAGCCGCAGCAATTGCTGCCACTCCATTTCTGGCACAATGGACGAAGGCTAATTCTGCTTCCGGAGAAACAAATCAAATGGTTCAGCCGGATAAAAAACCAACTCCTATACCGCGTTTTGGAGATGGCCGCGACTGGTTTTTTGACCATCGCTACGGAATGTTTGTGCATTGGGGATTGTATTCCATTCCCGGATGGCACGAGCAGCATCAATGGCGTGGCAGGGTCTCGCGTGACGAATACGTGAAACTAGCCAGTCAGTGGAACCCAACAAAATTCAATCCTGAACAATGGCTCGATCTGATGGAAGAGGCCGGAATGAAGTACATTACCCTCACCACCAAGCACCACGATGGATTTTGCCTGTGGGATACCAAACAAACCAGGTTTAACACGATGAACACGCCATATAAAAAGGATGTGATCGGAATGTTGTCGGATGCCTGCCATAAACGCAAAATACCGCTTTGCTTGTATTATTCGATCGCCGACTGGAACCAGCCCAACTATCCGAATCAGGGCCGGCACCACGAACTTCCGCCGCAGCCGCAGGATTCGCCCGACTGGGACAAATACATGGTATTCCTGAAAGAACAGGTTCGCGAACTTTGCACCAACTACGGCGAGATTCACGGGTTCTGGTGGGACATGAATGTACCTGTTCACAAAGACACTTCGGTAAATACGATGATTCGCAAACTTCAGCCCAAAGCGGTGATCAACAACCGTGGATTCGACGAAGGTGATTTTGGCACTCCCGAACGCGATTACGACAATGCGGCTGCCGAAGCAAAAGGATTTTCGACACTTGTGGAAGCTTGCCAGTCGGTTGGCATGGAAAGCTGGGGATACAAAAAAGATGAAGATTATTATACCGACCGGCACCTGATCAGCAGCATTGATCGTTACCTATCGCGTGATGCAAATTATTTGCTAAACGTCGGTCCAACAGGCGAAGGAATCATTCCGGCAGAAGCTGCGGATATATTAAAGCGAATCGGTAAATGGAAAAAATCGGTGGACGAATCGTACCGGCAGGTTCAAACTGATTTGGAACTGATAAGTGCTCCAGGAGTTCTGGTTACCAAGCGCGATAATACATTGTATATACACCTGAACAAAGTACCGGTTGGCAATGGCATCAAACTGAAGCCGATTAACGTACTTCCGGTGAAAGCTACCTTATTAAATACCGGCAAATCCATTGACTTTGCCGTAAACTTATGCCCGAGTGACCATGCCACGCAGCAACCTTATCTGCGTTTACGGAACATACCCGCCAACGAGTTGGCCAACACCGTTCTGGTGGCAAAGCTGGAATTCGATCAGCCACTGGATAAAATCATTCAGGATAAAAATACGGAGACAAACATTGACCTGACCAAATAATTTATTAAAAGCAATTATTTAAACCATACCTATAAATACTATCAAAATGAAAACCAAAATTCAAAAATCAATTTGTGTGGCATTTCTGATTTTATCTTTCAGCATTGTGCCTTGCAGCCAGTTGTTTTCGCAAAAGTTTGAACCCACAATGGATTCATTCAGGCAATACAAATATCCGGAATGGTTCCGTGATGCTAAATTTGGAATATGGGCGCATTGGGGTCCGCAGGCTGTGCCCCGTCAGGGCGACTGGTATGCAAAAAATATGTACGCGAATGATGCATGGGACTGGAATACCAAATCCTTATCAGGAAAACCGCATGAAAACTACCTCTATCACGTTGCAAATTACGGCCATCCATCCAAATTCGGATACAAAGATATTATCCCACTTTGGAAAGCTGAACGCTGGAATCCGGAGCAACTGATGGCCCTCTATAAAAAGGTAGGCGCCAAATATTTTGTCAGCATGGCTACCCATCACGATAATTTTTTCCTGTGGAACTCAAAAATACACAAATGGAATTCAGTGAACATGGGCCCAAAGAAAGATGTAGTGGGCCTTTGGCAGAAAGCTGCGAAAAAAGAAGGATTGCGATTTGGCGTCTCCGAACATCTGGGCGCCAGCTACACCTGGTTTCAGACAAGCCGTGGCGCCGATAAAACCGGTCCGTTGGCAGGAGTCCCTTACGATGGAAACAATCCTGAATTTGAGGATCTTTATCATCCAAAGACTGCTCCCGGAGACAATGCGTGGCTAACCAATGATCCTGTAAACCAGAAAAATTGGTTGTCGTGCATCACCGAGCTGATAGACATGTATCAGCCTGATCTGCTTTATTCTGACAGTGAACTGCCTTTTGGCGAAGTTGGCCGCACGATGCTGTCGCATTACTACAACCAGGATATCGCCAAAAACGGAGGAAAACTGGATGCAGTTTACACCGCAAAACACCATCCTGAAAATGCAAATGGCCGCTGGGTAATGGACATTGAGCGCGGCGTAACAGATTCAATTAATCCTTATCCCTGGCAAACCGACACTTCAATCGGCGACTGGTATTATCGCACAGGTCAGAAATACCGCTCCGGACTTGAAATCATTCAGATGTTGGTAGATATCGTCAGCAAAAACGGGAACCTGCTCATTAATGTAGTTCAAACTCCGGAAGGTGACCTTGAACCGGATGTTCTGGCCATTTTGGATGAAATTGGCAAATGGACGCCTGCCAATGGCGAAGGTATTTATGGGTCGCGTCCGTGGAAAATATATGGTGAAGGTCCGTCAACATTAAAAAACCAACCCAAAGGACAATTCGGCGGGTTAAGTGATGTTCGGCCTTATGAATCATCTGATATTCGGTTTACAACAAAAGACAAAGCCCTTTTTGCTTTTTGTATGCAAGCTCCAACCGACAATATCCGCATCCAGTCGTTGGGCAAAAATTCAAAAGTTTCAGCGCAAAAAGTGGCTTCCATAAAAATGCTCGGAAGTTCAGAGAAAATCAAATGGAATCAGGAAGATGATGCGTTGGTTATCAGCAAACCTTCAAAATTGCCCAATTGGCAGGTGATTGGCTTCAAAATCGAATTTCAGAAATAATAAAGACCAGATTCAGTCTTTTAACTTTCAACCAAAATCCGGAGAAATCAATGTATTTCTCCGGATTTTCTGTTTATGGCTATTTGTGGGCGTTTGAAATACTGACGAAAGTCAACCAATGTTGTTAAACATTCATTTGAACCACTTTAACTAACATACAATCAGTGATATAATTATTTGTTTGTTTTTACTGAATCAGAATATCCGACACGTGAATGTCATAACTTTGGCTATTATTTTAAAAAATTCAAATTAAATGAAAGCAGACATAAACGAATTTTTGGAGGCTCTGAAAGCCCGCACTCCGGGCGAACGCGAGTTTCATCAGGCAGTTCAGGAAGTGGTGGAATCAGTCTGGGATATTTACCAGAAAAATCCGAGATACCAAAAAGCAAAAATACTGGAACGAATTGTCGAACCGGAACGCACCATCATTTTCCGTGTTCCATGGATCGATGACAGAGGTGAAGTACAGGTCAACCGTGGTTTCAGGGTTCAATTCAATTCGGCCATTGGCCCATACAAAGGAGGTTTGCGTTTTCACCCAACTGTAACATTGAGTGTACTGAAATTTCTGGGATTTGAACAAACATTTAAAAATAGCCTGACAACCCTTCCGATGGGTGGAGGAAAAGGCGGATCTGATTTCAGTACAAAAGGCAAGTCGGACAACGAAATCATGCGTTTCTGCCAGTCGTTTATGAGCGAACTTTACCGTCACATTGGCGCAGATACCGATGTTCCGGCAGGTGACATAGGTGTTGGTGGCCGCGAAATCGGGTTCCTTTTTGGTCAGTACAAACGGCTCAGAAATGAATTCACCGGTGTACTTACAGGCAAAGGAATTGGCTGGGGCGGAAGTTTGATCCGTCCGGAAGCAACCGGTTTCGGAGCCGTTTACTTCGTTCAGCACATGCTAAACACACTTGGTAAGGAAGTTGAAGGAAAAACATTTAGCGTTTCCGGTTTTGGTAATGTCGCCTGGGGCGCAATCACGAAAATAAACGAGCTTGGCGGGAAAGTGGTTACCATTTCAGGTCCGGATGGATATATTTATGATGC
>DAITNH010000117.1:0-14482 GCA_036834745.1 Prolixibacteraceae bacterium | reverse complement strand
GACAGAGAGTGCAGTAAAGCTTCTTAAAAGCTTTGAAAAGGACGGTTTGATAGAATTGCATGAAAAGGATATCGTGGTGGTCGATCAAAGCGGATTGATTGAATTAAGTAAAAAGGGTTAAATCAACCTTTCCGGTAGCTGTTGAGAGTTTTCATTCGAAGTTTTTCGTGGCTGAAAATAATATTATAGAGGATTGTAACATTGGTTACAAATTTAGAGTATGTTAATCCATAGATTACAGGTCTAAAAATCTATCTAAAACTAAATCGGCTACAATATGGAAGATCAGGATTATTCCCCCAAATCCAGACGAAGATTCCTACAAAAATTTGGTTCCCTGGGTTTGGGCTCTTTGGCTGTTTCGTCCGGACTTATCGAAAGCTGTACCAACACGACCAAAGATCTGGCATCAGGCAAAAAAATTACCCTTCTAAACAGCAAAAATGAATTGGTTGAAGTTGATTCGGCCTATATCTCCAACTTAAATAAAGATCTTGCCCCCAACCACAACAGCGAAAGCCGCAAAGGGCTTCCCGGTAAAAAATTCGTATTGGTTGTTGATCTGGCAAAATGCAAAAATGCACGAAAGTGCATGGATAAATGTCAGGCTGTCCATCAATTGAGACCCGACCAGCATCATTTAAATGTGTTGGTGATGAAAGACAGCGAGCATACTGCTCCGTATTACATGCCCAAACACTGCCAGCATTGCGACAATCCTCCCTGCGTAAAAGTTTGCCCGGTTGATGCCACATTTAAGAGAAGCGACGGAATTGTTTTGATTGATAACGAACGGTGCATTGGCTGCCGCTTTTGTATTGCCGCCTGCCCGTATTCTGCCAGATCATTTAACTGGTACGAACCAAAAGATGCTGAGAAATATAAAGATGTTGCTTATGACATCGAAAAGAATGTTCCGCAGAAAAAAGGGACGGTAACAAAATGCACCTTCAGTGCCGACTGTTTGCGCGAGGGAAAGTTGCCTTATTGTGTTTCGGCCTGCCCAAATGGGGTTTATTACTTCGGAAATGAATTGGAAGATGCCGTTACCAACGGAACATCAGGTGAAACAGTTTCCCTTTCAGGCCTTCTGGCACAAAATTCAGGATACAGGTTGATGGAAGATTTGGGAACAGCTCCATCTGTCTATTACCTACCTCCTAATGACCGGGCACAAATACCTGAAATTGAAAACACAAACAGCTAATTTCCCTCAATATGACAGACTTATACCGTAAAGAAAAGCAACATAAAAAAGAACAGTTGCAGGAGCTTGTGGCTGACCTTACCTCTCCGATGAATCATACCAATTCAAACTTTAAACTTTGGATTGGATTTTTACTTGTACTAATTGCCGTTGCAGGTGTCTTTTATGTTCGTCAGATTATGCAGGGACTTGGCACAACCGACATGCGAGATATTGCATCCTGGGGACTTTACATTTCCAATTTCGTTTTTTTAATCGCTGTCAGCCTGGTAGGATCGCTCATTACTGCAATCTTAAAGCTCAGTAATCAACAGTGGGCTACTCCATTGACACGAATTGCTGAAATTATTGCTGTAGCTGCCTTGTTTTCAGCTTTGGCAATCATCGTGGTCGATATGGGGCGCCCCGACCGGCTTTGGCACATTTTTGTATATGGAAGGCTTCAATCGCCTATCGTATGGGATATTCTGGTTGTAAATACCTATCTGGTAATCAGCCTGCTGTTGTTGTATTTACCGATGATTCCTGATATTGCGCTGCTTCGCAAAAATATGGGGCACAAGCCAAAATGGCAACAGAAAATGTATAAAACGCTCTCGCTGGGATGGCAGGGTACCGAAGATCAGTTTAAAATACTGAACCTTTCAATGACCATCCTGATGGTTTTAATCATCCCGGTCGCTTTATCCATTCACACGGTGACTTCCTGGTTGTTTGCATCAACGCTCCGGCCAGGCTGGGACAGCACCATATTTGGACCTTATTTTGTCGCTGGTGCATTTATGGTTGGGGCTGCTGCTGTCATTGTGACTATGTACATTATCAGGGTAAACTATAAGTTCAAAGAATATATTACTGATTTTCATTTCGATACGATGGGTAAATTATTGGTACTCACCTCATTGGTTTACCTGTATTTTAACCTGAACGAATTTATGGTTCCGGCCTATAAAATGAAATCGGGGGAAAGCGCCCACATCCTTGGATTGCTGGTAGGCGATTATGCGCTGATGTTTTGGCTTGTTCAGATTCTGGGAATGATTCTTCCCATTCTTCTGATGGTTTTTAAACCATTCCGAAAACCTTTACCACTGCTCATTATTTCGGTATTTATTGTGATCGGGGCATTTTTTAAACGGTATCTGATCGTTACACCAACCTTGCTTCATCCGTTTCTTCCAGTACAGAACTACCCGGCAAGTTATCACCATTACAGCCCGACAGCATCCGAAAGCATGATCGTAATTGGAAGTATCGCTGGCATTGCACTGGTTATTTCATTATTCATCAAACTGTTCCCCATAATTCCAATCTGGGAAACGGCCCACGAAAAAGGTTTCGATAATGAAATCCTTAATAATTCGTAACATGACAAAGTATAAACTCCTGATTTCAATAGGCCTGTTGGCTTGCACCCAGCTTGCCATTTCGCAGGTGAAACCCTGGCCGGTTTCTCCTGAAGATGCCGCTAAAGTCAATCCAGTTGCTATTGAACTGAAAAATCTGGGAATTGGAAGGAATGTCTTTACACGATCCTGTGTGGCCTGTCATGGAGCCAAAGCCGATGGGAAAGGTCTGATTCAAAGCGCAAACCTTATCGATGCTGCTTTTCAGAAACAATCCGATGGCGTCCTATTCTTCAAAATCAGTACCGGAAGAGACAAAATGCCTCCTTTTAATTCGATGCTTAAAGAAGAGGAAATCTGGTCGGTGGTCAATTATCTAAGGGTCCTGGTAAACCGTTCGGCGCTTCCTCCGGCAAAAGATGTAAAACTTGAGCTTTCTACCGGCGATGAAATAAAATCCATCACCGCGTTCGTGCACGGTACCGATTCGGCAAATCTAACTTTTCAGGAAGTTGAAGTGAGTTTTTACATCAAACGTGAATTTGGATTGATGCGTATAGGCGAATCATCCAACCTTACCGGGGCTGACGGAAAAGTGAAGATGGTCTTTCCTGAAAAAATAATTGGCGATGCAGAGGGCAATGTTATCCTTCTGGCCAGGGTTGAAAATAGTTTCATCTACAACGATGCAGAAACGGAAGTAGTCAGGAAATGGGGTGATCCGTTGGTTACGGAAGATGAAAAATTTAACCAACGTGCTTTATGGGGTTCGCGCGATAAAAGCCCGGTATGGCTGCTGTTGGTGGCCAACGGAATCATCGCAGGAATATGGGGAGTAATCCTCTATGTTATTTATAATCTTTTCAGGATTAAAAAGGCAGGCCGGATTTTTATTGAATAAAAACAGGCCCGATAAATATAACGTTGCAACTATTAGCTAACAGTCTGTTGTTTAGCAAATTGTAAATAGTACATTGTTTAATTGTAAATATAAAAATGAACCAAACGAAACAACCCGATCGGGATCAAATTCATGCAGTCGTTTCGGCCAAATTTATTGAGCCCGGATTGGAATATTGGTTTTCTAACCACAAACATATCCGAAGTCCTTTTCCCATTGAAATAAAGGATACGGTCAGGGAACGAACCTCTGAGATTTTTTTCGAATGGATTTCCGGACTAAAAGACAAAGAGTTGAATGAAATGAAAGAGAATGAGTTTGTCGAAATGTTTGAGACCATTCTTTTCAACGAAGCCTTTAAGCTGGTTAACGATGAAGACCAGCAACTTACCATTTCATACCCGTTTATGCCCAGGTTGGGTGATTTGGTAAACCATAGCCTGAACGGTCAGGGGAAGGTGATCAATCGCAAGGCAGTTGATTCGAAAGAAAATAAAAAACTATTCGAACTTACTGTCGAGTCTCAGGAAACCGGGAAAACCTGGGAAACACAGTTTGAATTGAGAGAATAACAATTGATGCCGGTTGGATAGGATTAAAACAAATGTATTTAGAAACTCTAAAGTACCGAAAGCAATGAAAATGAACCTTTATACCATCGCACTTACAGGCCTCCTGATCACTGGACTATTTAACCTGGTAGCTATTGCTGATGAGGGCGCAAAACTGTTCAAAGCATGTGAAGCATGTCACTCCATTGGAGGAGGACGCAGAATCGGACCCGATTTAAAAGGAATAACCAAACGCAGGACCAATGAGTGGCTGGTCCGTTTCATCCAGTCTCCGGCTGCGGTGCTCAAATCAGGTGATGCCGATGCAAAGGCAATATTTAAAGAGTTCAACAATGTCCCTATGCCTGACAACGCATTGACAACAGACCAGATTAATCTGATTCTGGCTCATATTGATGGCGGAAAAGGTGAAGCTTCAGCTATTGATCCCAAACTGGCCATCATGCAACAACGGATTGACTCGTTGCTTAAAACAAATTCTCCACAAGATATACTTACCGGTTATGATTTGTTCACCGGCAAAAGGCGACTCGAAAACGGAGGCGCTGCCTGTATAGCCTGCCACAATGCAACGTACAACAACAATAGTAAAGGAGGTAATTTAGCCAAAGATCTCACCAAAGTCTATTCCCTGTTAGGAGGATTTACCGGAATAAAAGGGTTAATAGGTTCGCCACCATTTCCATCAATGACTCAGACTTATAAAAACAATCCTGTAACTGACGAAGAAAATGCCTACCTCCAGTTATTTCTGAAAAGTACGGATGCCCAGAATCCTGCTGCACCTATTATAGAGAAAGCCTGGCTGGTGTATCCTGCCTTTTTACTCAGCCTGTTTATTGCAATCGTAATTGCTGCTATCTGGTTTAAACGGAAGCGCCTTAGCGTTAATCATGACATTATCACCAGGCAAATAAGATATTCGAAGTAAACACAACATATTCAAACCAATATGAGCTGGATAAAAGATTTAATTTCGCCACAAACCCGGAAATGGGAAGATTTTTACCGCAGTCGCTGGCAGTACGATAAAGTGGTCCGCAGTTCACACGGGGTCAATTGCACCGGCGGCTGTAGCTGGAATATCCATGTAAAAGATGGCATTGTAGTTTGGGAAACCCAGGCTATTGATTATCCGGTATTTGACAAAGAGCTGCCACCTTATGAACCGCGTGGTTGCCAACGCGGAATTTCCGCATCATGGTATCTTTATAGCCCCATCAGGGTTAAATATCCGCTTATGCGTGGTGTTCTGCTCGATTTATTTCAGGCAGAAAAGAATCGGATCGGCGATCCGGTTGCCGCCTGGAAAAACTTACAGGAGAATCCTGAAAAGCGCAAACAATATCAGCAGGCCAGAGGAAAAGGCGGTTTACGCAGGGTTACCTGGACTGAAGCCCTGGAGCTGATTGCCGCTGCAAATATTTACACCGTTCAGAAATATGGCCCTGACCGACTGGCCGGATTCTCTCCTATCCCTGCCATGTCGATGCTAAGCTATGCCAGTGGATCGCGGTTTTTGCAACTGATGGGAGGCTTAAACCTAAGCTTCTACGACTGGTATTGCGATCTTCCACCCTCATTTCCTGAAATGTGGGGCGAACAAACTGATGTTGCCGAAAGCGCTGACTGGTTCAACGCAAAATTTGTAGCCGTGATGGGCGCCAACCTGGCAATGACCCGTACACCCGATGTTCATTTCTTTGCTGAATCGCGTCACAACGGAACAAAAACAGTGGTTTTTTCTCCTGATTTTAATATGGTTGCCAAATATGCCGACACCTGGGTTCCTGTTCATCCCGGCCAGGACGGTGCATTCTGGATGGCTGTTACGCACATCATACTAAAAGAAGCACATCACGAAAAACAAATCCCGTATTTTCTCGACTATGTAGCAAAATTTACCGATAGCCCATTTTTGGTGGAACTTGAAAAGGCAGGCGATGCTTATACTCCAGGAAAACTTTTGCGTGCCAACCGTATCGAAAAATTCAAATCAGCCGAAAATGGTGATTGGAAATTTCTGAACATCGACAAGGAAACCGGTAGGCTTGTTTGTCCGCGCGGAAGTGTTGGGCATAGGTGGGACAGCAAAGATGGAAATTGGAGTACACTTACTATTGACGGTGAAGATAATACGGATTACTATCCGCTGCTCACCTTGCTGGATAAAAAGGACGATGTTATTCAGGTTGAGTTTACTGAATATGGACTGGACAAAATACGAAAGAGAGGCGTTCCGGTAAAATACATTGACACTATTGACGGGAAAGTACCGGTTACAACCGCTTACGATTTAATAATGGCTCAATACGGTGTTGGCCGCGGATTAGAAGGCGATTACCCGAAAGACTACAACGACAAATATGCTGCCTACACTCCAGCCTGGCAGGAAATGTTTACAGGTATCGGAAGCGATACACTTTTGCAGTTTGCAGCCGAATGGATTCGCACTGCCGAGGCAACCAAAGGAAAGTGCATGATCATTATCGGTGCCGGAATCAATCACTGGTACCATTGCAATCTGATATACCGCGCCGGACAAATGGCGCTTGCTTTAACTGGTTGCATTGGCAAAAATGGCGGTGGCATGAACCATTATGTCGGTCAGGAAAAATTGGCGCCAGTTGACTCATGGGGAACAATTATGTCGGGTAAAGACTGGCAAGGCCCTGCCCGTTTACAGCAAACACCAATCTGGCATTATCTGAATTCGGATCAGTGGCGATATGATGGAAACCATTCGGATTACAACACGGTTCCTAAAAACGAGCTGACCGAAAAACATACTGCCGACATGATTGTGAAGGCAGTCAAAAACGGATGGATGCCTTTCTATCCGCAGTATGATAAAAACAACCTGGAAATCGCCAGAGATGCGGTAGCTGCCGGTGCGAAAAACGATCAGGAAATTGTGAGTTATGTAGTGGAGCAACTGAAATCCGGGAAACTGACACATTCGGTTGCCAATCCCGATGCCGAGGTGAATTTTCCGCGTGTGTGGTACATCTGGCGTGGTAATGCACTGATGTCGAGCGCCAAAGGTCACGAATTTTTTCTGAAACATTACTTAGGTACACATCACAATTCGGTAGCTGAGGATGTAGCGAAAGACCTTGTGAAGGATATACAATGGCACGACGAAGCGCCACAGGGGAAACTCGATTTGGTGGTGGACATCAATTTCCGGATGGATACATCGGCTTTGTATTCCGACATTGTGCTTCCAACCGCGTCGTGGTACGAAAAGAACGATTTGAACAGTACCGACATGCATTCGTTCATTCATCCGCTTTCGGCTGCCGTAAAACCTTCGTGGGAATCAAAATCCGACTGGGACATTTTTAAGAATATAGCACAGGTTACTTCGGAATTTGCGAAAATACATCTTCCGCTTCCGGTTAAAGACATAGTCAATTTGCCCATTGCCCATGATTCGATCGGCGAAATAAGTCAAACTTCGGTTAAAGACTGGAGCATGGGCGAATGTGAACCGATTCCCGGAAAAACCATGCACAACATTGTGGTTCTTGAACGCGATTATACCCAGATTTACAGCAAGTTTATAGCTCTTGGCCCGAATGTCAGAAATGGCATGGGAGCGCATGGAAACAGCTATAATTGTTCCGATTATTACGATTCGATGTTCAACGACAAGGATCATCTTCAGGAAGTAAACGGCAAAATGTACCCATCGTTAAAAGACGATGAAGAAGCCATCAATGCCATCCTGCACCTTTCGTCGCTCACCAACGGAGTGCTCGCCAACCGTGCCTACCAGAATGCGGAGAAACGCACAGGCTTAAAACTGACCGATTTGTCGGAAGGAAATAAAAATGTCAAACTGAATTTCGACGATTTAAAATCGCAGCCCCGCAGATATATTAATTCGCCTGTTTGGTCGGGAACGATGGGTGAAGGAAAAGCTTATTCAGGATTCACCTACAACATCGAAAAGTCTGTTCCATGGCGCACCCTAACCGGCAGGCAGCATTTTTATCTCGATCACGAACTGTACATCAAGTTCGGTGAACACCTGCCAACTTTCAAACCATCGCCCAGGCCAGGTATGCTTGGAGATTTGAAAAACTCTGAAGCAACCGGAAAATCAATTGTATTAAATGTACTCACTCCACATGGCAAATGGGGAATTCACTCCACCTACACCGACAATATCCGGATGCACACCCTTTCGAGGGGAATTGGCCCATGCTGGATGAGCGAAGTGGATGCCGAAGAATTGGGCATACTAGACAACGACTGGGTTGAAGTTTTTAACGACTACGGGGTATACAGCACCCGAGCCATTGTCAGCGCGCGCATCCCAAAAGGAATCTGCCTGATCTACCATGCCACCGAACGAACGTACACTGTTCCGAAGTCGGAAGTCAGGGGCGGAAAACGTTCAGGAGGGCACAACAGCTTAACCAGAGTGCGTTTAAAACCCAATCTTTTGGCAGGCGGATACGGTCAGTTCTCCTATCATTTTAACTATTGGGGACCGGTTGGTGTAAATCGCGACACCTTTGTGATTGTTCAGAAATTGAAAAAACTGGAGTTTTAATTTAGAAAAAGAAAAACTATGGATATCAGATCGCAAATAGCAATGGTCTTTCACCTCGATAAGTGCATCGGCTGCCATACCTGTTCAATTGCCTGTAAAAATATCTGGACCGACCGTAAAGGTGCCGAATACATGTGGTGGAACAATGTGGAGACAAAACCGGGCACCGGTTACCCTACCAAATGGGAAGATCAGAAAATATACAAAGGCGGCTGGGTGAAAAACGGCGATAAGCTGCAACTGCGTGTCGCCGGAAAACCTACAGGCCTCACCAAACTTTTCCACAACCCCGACATGCCCGTAATGGACGATTATTATGAGCCCTGGGTATATGATTACGATCATTTGTTTGAAGCTCCTGCCGGAACCGACCAGCCTACTGCCCGCACCATTTCGCTGGTTACCGGCGACCCGATTGATGTAAAAGGCGGGCCAAACTGGGACGATGATTTAAGCGGAACCCCTGATTATGGCCGAAATGACGTTAATTTTCACAATGTGAGCGCCGAAGATCAGGAAGCAATATTTCAGCTCGAACGTATGACGATGCATTATTTGCCGCGCATGTGTAACCATTGCCTGAACCCTTCGTGCGTGGCGGCCTGCCCAAGCGGCGCCGTTTACAAACGTGGCGAAGATGGCGTGGTGCTCATCAGTCAGGAGAAATGCCGGGCCTGGCGATTATGCGTAACAGCCTGTCCGTATAAAAAGACTTATTACAACTGGACGAGTGGCAAGTCTGAAAAATGCCTGCTTTGTTATCCGCGTCTCGAAACGGGTCAGGCTCCGGCTTGTATGCATTCGTGCGTGGGCCGTATCCGCTACCTCGGAGTTCTTTTGTACGATGCCGATAAAATAAAGGAATATGCCTCTTGTCCTGAAAATCAAATTATTGACAGGCAGTTGGATATTTATCTGAACCCGTTCAGCGAAAAGGTGATTAAAGAAGCCAGAAAGAATGGCATTGCAGACTCAACAATTGAAGCAGCACAGAAATCACCGGTTTACAAGTTTGTTAAAGAATGGAAGATTGCCCTCCCGCTGCATGCCGAATTCCGCACCATGCCAAGCCTGTTTTATGTGCCGCCAATGTTGCCTGTGATGGGCAAAATGACAAATGGTTTATACGAATCGACGACTGAAAATTTATGGGGAAAAATCGAAGATTCACGTTTGCCGATTCAATACCTGGCAAACCTTTTTTCCGCCGGGAATCAGGATAAAATAAAGGAAGTGTTGAAAAAACTCATGACTGTACGTTACCATCGCCGGAAAGTAACAGTGAACGATATTGATGATTCACTGATTATGGAAGCATTTAACGCGACAGGTTTAACGGCCGAAGTCTCCGATGCTATTTACCGCCTTACTTCACTGGTTAAATACGACGAACGATTTGTGATCCCGGCAGCTCACCGCGAAGAAGCCATCGAAATGATTGAAAGTACAGACGACCGGAAGGGAAACACAGGATTTGGCGAGAAAAAAGGAACAAGAAGGGTATTTTAGGAATGATGAATTTTGAATGATGAATGATGAATGGAAAATAAAGAGACCATGCAGATTTACAAATATATAGCGTATTTATTCAATTACCCGGGAGGCGATTACCGCACGGTTGTTGAGCAATTACATTCGGAACTTCAGGAATACAGCGAATCTCTGGTTGATGATTTCCTGCCTGTAGCCGGGCACTTTACCTCCAATTCCACTGCCGGACTTCAGGAATATTATATACCGACATTCGATGTCAACGCGATCTGTTACCTTGACATTGGGTATGTTCTTTTTGGCGAAGAATCCAAGCGTGGCCAATTTCTGTTGAACATGAAAAGTGAGCAGATCAAGGCAAATAACGACTGCGGAACCGAGTTTGCCGACCATTTGCCAAACTTCCTGACACTGCTTCCCAAAATTGAAGACAAGTTGTTCAGGGAAGAACTGGTAGTAACCATGCTGCTTCCGGCGCTAAAGCACATGCTGGAGAATTTCAGTAAAGAAGAAAACAATTACAGGTATTTATTACAGATACTCATTGAGGTTCTCGAAATTGATTTTAAAGGCTCCGCATTTGAACCCTACCAGATCAATCAAAAAGAAATAGAATGTGCCGGGGCATACTCGTGTGGCATGGATTTCACCAAATTAAAAGGCAAAAAACATTAAAACCTAAACTATGATTAATTCATTTTTGTTAATCGGACTACCCTATGCGGCCTTGTTTATTTTCCTGATCGGAAGCATTCTGCGAATAAAATATTATGGCTATTCGGTTACAAGCCATTCGTCGCAATTTCTCGAATCCGACATGTTATTTTGGGGCAGCCGGCTTTTTCATCTTGGAATTGTGATGTTGTTTTTAGGCCATTTAATCGGATTCCTGATGCCGGGAATCATAATTTCCCTGACATCGTCAATTTCAGGATTAATTATAGTTGAGGTAACGGCATTGGCTTTTGGTGTACTTACCTTCGTTGGTTTAGTATTTCTAATCATTCGAAGAATAATAGTTAAACGCCTTTATTCTGTTACTTCGAAAATGGATATAGTCGTTTATCTGGTCATTTTATTTCAGGTAGTTACAGGTCTTATGGTTGCTTATTACAATCGCTGGGGATCAGTATGGTTTGCATCCGCCTTAGTTCCGTATTTACGCTCGATATTTATTTTCGCGCCCGATATTTCTGTTATTTCAAGCATGAGCTTGTTAGTTAAACTTCATGCCATTTCGGCATTTGTTTTTGTCGCATTAATCCCATTTACAAGGTTAATGCACTTTCTGGTATGGCCGGTTTATTATTTATGGCGCAACTATCAGCTGGTCATTTGGAACCGGGATCAAAAGGCCATGCGGGCTTCAAAAAACACCAGGGAGGGAGTTAAACCGGTAAATAATTAATCAAAAAATATGGAAGCAGTTGTCACAGGCAGGGCTCACCGGATACTCGCATTAAACACCATCGCCTTTACGGTTTGTTTCGCATGCTGGATGCTGAACGGAGTTTTGGTTACTTTTTTAGCCGGGAATCAGGTTTTTGACTGGGGTCCGGTAGAAATAGGCTGGCTTTTGGGGATTCCGGTATTGACAGGATCTATTTTTCGTTTGCCCGCCGGGATTTTAACCGACAAGTATGGTGGGAGACCGGTTTTTGGAATTCTGCTCCTGCTGTGTGCCATTCCCATGTTTTTCCTTTCGCAGGCCAACAGTTTTTTTAGTTTTGCTTTATGCAGCTTTGGTTTCGGGCTTACTGGTGTGGGATTTGCTGTTGGAATTGCCTTCACATCGGTTTGGTATCCTAAAAACTGGCAGGGCACTGCTCTGGGTATTTTTGGTGCCGGAAATGCCGGAGCGGCAATTACAACCATGCTGGCTCCATCTATCCTGAATAAACTGACCAATCACGGTGAAAACATAGAAGGATGGAGAACCCTGCCAATCATTTATGCTGCAGCACTAGTCATTATGGGAGTCGTATTCCTGCTGTTTACAAAGAATAAAAAACCGCAATCGACCGGGAAAACCATCAGGCAGATGTTGAAGCCACTAAAAAGTATGAGAGTGTGGCGGTTCGGATTGTATTATTTTCTCGTTTTCGGCTGTTTTGTAGCATTCTCGCAATGGCTGGTTCCCTATTTTACCAACGTATATTACCTGCCGCTGGTCACAGCCGGATTCTTTGCTACTGCATTCAGTCTGCCTTCAGGATTAATAAGAGCGGTTGGCGGCTGGATGTCGGATAAATTTGGCGGCCGCAAAGTTATGTTCTGGGTTTTAGGCTCATCGCTGATTATCTGCTTTATGCTGATTGTGCCCAAAATGGAAGTACATTCTCCCGGAAGAGGCATCAACGCAAGGATTCCCGGAACAGTAACAGAAGTCACAGAATCGACAGTCAAGGTTGGGAACATTGACTATAAGCTTCATCAGAAAAGCGGAAAGATGGCTCAGATGGAAACCGATATGCTTATTTTTCCAACCAAAGAAGTTTGGCAGGAACCCCTGGTAAAAGTTGGAGATCAAATCAAGAAGAATCAGCTCATCGTAAAAGGGAATTCGGTGATTTACTTTCAGGCCAATGTCTGGATTTTTGTTGTTCTGGTATTCCTGATCGGAAGCATCTGGGGAATTGGGAAAGCAGCTGTTTACCGGCTTATTCCTGATTATTTCCCCAACGAAGTAGGTGTAGTGGGAGGAATGGTAGGAGTAATCGGTGGACTGGGCGGATTTGTATGCCCGATTATTTTTGGATATCTGCTCGAAGGTACCGGTTTATGGACAAGTTGCTGGATGTTTATGTTCTTCCTGTCGGCCATTTGCCTTATTTGGATGTATAACGTGGTTCAGAAATTAAACCGGGAAGACAATCCACCACCTAAAATGACAATTGACACCCAATAAAAAACAATAAAAAAAAACCAAATATGGCAGCAATAATTGAAAACTGGAATGTAGAAAACCCGCAATTCTGGGAATCCACCGGAAAAAAGATTGCATGGAAAACACTCACTGTTACGACACTGGCCCTGATGTTCTCTTTTGCAACCTGGTTTATGATGAGTGTGATAGTTGTGAAACTTCCCGGAATTGGCTTTAAATTTACAACCAGCCAATTGTTCTGGTTAGCTGCCATGCCGGGCCTTGCAGGGGGAACACTGCGAATTATCCACACTTTTTTGTTGCCAATTTATGGTACCCGGAATATTGTGACCTTTGCGACTATCCTTAAATTAATCCCTGTTATTGGAATCGGTCTTGCCATCATGGACCCGACTACGCCTTTTTGGGTGTTTATGGTATTGGCTTTAACTGCTGGTTTCGGTGGAGGTGATTTTTCGTCGTTTATGCCAAGCACCAGCGTATTTTTTCCGAAAAGACTCCAGGGGACAGCCCTCGGGATTCAGGCAGGTATCGGAAACTTTGGGGTGAGTGTTGCACAATTTCTGACTCCTGTCATGATTGGTGTTTCCATCTACGGAGCATCACAGGTTTTTACCAAGGTAAATCCAAAAACAAAAGAAGTTTTGGGAACTTCCGAAATCTACCTTCAAAGTGCAGCATTTTGGTATGTTCCAATCTTAATTGTATTGGCTGTTCTGTCGTGGATCTATTTAAGGAGAATTCCTGTAAAAGCTTCATTCAAAGAACAACTCGACATTTTCAGGAATAAACATACCTGGTTTTGTACCATTACTTATATGATGACTTTTGGAACTTTTGCCGGACTATCTGCGGCTTTTCCTTTGCTGATAAAAATCCTTTACGGTGGTTTTGAGGGAGCTCCGGATCCGTTGGTTTATGCCTTTTATGGCCCGCTGATTGGTTCGGCCAGCCGCGTTCTGTTTGGATTTGTTGCCGATAAAACCGGTGGTGCAATCCTGACCACCATTACAGGTTTTGGCCTGGCAATTGGAGTTTTGTTGCTGATCACGATGGGACTTGTTGCGCCTACCGGAATGGAGCAATTCCCGATGTTTGTGACTGTTATTTTGGCGTTGTTCTTTTTTACCGGTATAGGTAATGCGGCTACGTTCCGGCAGTTCCCAATTATTTTTGGACACAATCCACGCCAGGCAGCCGGTGTAATTGGTTGGACCGCCGCAATTGCTGCCTACGGCCCTTTTATTTTTGCAACCATTATCGGCGCAGTTATTTCGGCAAACGGAAACGCAAAAGCCTTTTTTATTGGGTTATTGGTTTTTATTCTCCTGGCAACATCAATCAACTGGTACTATTACAATCGTAAAGGTTGCGAAAAACCAAGTTAATAATTCAATCTATTTTGACCATACAGGTTCTTTAAGAATTGGATTTTAGAAGATGGAGAGGATAAATCGCAGACAAATGCATCCCGAATCTTTTTTCAGGAATGCCCGCCGACAATAATTCGCATA
>DAITNH010000116.1:0-14512 GCA_036834745.1 Prolixibacteraceae bacterium | reverse complement strand
TTAAGAAATGTTCATACGGAATTCTTTGACCAGCAATAACGTACTTTAAACAGTCAGCATCAAAGTCAAAAAAAGGGTTAAATCTTTCAATAGTTAATTTGAAGAGAGTTTTCTTGTTCTTTTCTAATACAAATCGATATTCCTTTTCATATTTCCAATGGGAAGTTTTAGAAAATAGATGGGCGCTATTGTAATCAAATTCTCCATTTTTACATATTCTTAAATCAAGTTTTTTTACTCCTTTGTATGTTACATGGTCATGCATCATTCTGTAGTTACTGCCTTTTAAATTTTTCTGAAATGATTCATGAAGTTTTTCTTTATCAAAAACGAAACAAATACCTCTAGCTTGATCAGCATAATGAGTCCAAAGCAAATTATCTGAATGAGTTTGAGAAAAACAACATACCCCTGAATATGTTTTTTGGATATAGGTAAAATATTCTTTGAAAAGCTTTTCCTGACTTGATATATTTCCTGACTCTGGATAGAAACCTCTCAAAAGCATTCTAATTTCTTCACTTAAATCTGATGTTGATTCACGAATGATTTCTTTTGTTACTTCTGAAAAATGCTGAGGATTTTTGATCTTCAAGTCAAATCTTGAGTCTAAAGGATCATTAAGCTTGTCTGGAGCACTAAAATAAAGAGTTTTATTAATAATTATTTGTAGTGCATTAACGTCAAACTTGCAGAATTTGAAAAGGTATTTTCCAGATTCAAGCTCTAAATCGAATTGTCATGCCGAAACAAGTTCGGCATGACAATTCGATTTATGTTATTTCATCCACGGAGTAATAATCCGGCAATTTCCGCTAAGGTGCATCATGCTGAACAGATAAAGCAAACCATCATAATAAGGATCAAAGTAGCCATCTTCGTATGGTTCGAGTTTGGCATTCCACACGGCATCGACAAATTTCCAGCTTTTAGCCTGTGTTCCCATCAGCGATCCTTAACATCTTTTATTACAATCCGGAGTGGGCGTTGCTACTTGTCCCAAGCAAAAAAAGCTGAGGGTAAATGTCAGCAAAGTAAAACAAAGTATTTTTTCCATATTGGTCAGGTTTAGGTTTTAAAAGTAAAAGAAAATTGACTGAAATCAATTGTAGTTTGGATAAACACTGGATTCGATCAAATCGATCAAATCATTTCGCTGTCAACTGCCAAAGAGTAATTGAATTACGAATAAACCAATTTCAAATAGTTCAAAATAAGTTCTACAGTTTTATCAATACCAATTTTGCCTGTATCAACAGAAAGGTCATACAGCCTTGCATCGTTCCAGTTATGCCCGGTAAATGTTTTGCAATAAAGAGCTCTTTCTTCATCGCTTTGGGCAATCATTTTATCAGCTTCCTCTTTCGAGACATTGTATAACTTTTGAATACGTTCATTTCGGAATGTATTATCAGCATGCAAAAATATGCTGATGCGATTGGAATATTCCCGAAGGATATTAAATCCACATCGGCCCATGATAACCGAGGAACGTTCATCGGCTATATGTTTAATTATCTTTGTCTCGGTATCGTACAATTCCCGGTCGGTTGGAAGCATTGTTTCCGGGGGTAAATAAACATCCGGTGCAAATGCTGTGGTATAAACGAATGATTGCCAAAATGAAAGTATTTTTTCATCTCGTGATTCCAAATCTTCTTCCAGAACAGAAAGCTGTTCAGCCGCTTTAATGATGATTTCACGGTCGGCGTAAAATACATCCAGGTTTTTTGCGAGTTGCTGGCCAATAAATGAACCTCCGCTTCCCAACTGACGACTAATTGTAATAACAAAAGGTTTAGTCTTTTTCATTTTTAATACCTCCTATGTTTTAAATGACATTTCCCAAGGCAATAAATAATAGAATAATAACAGACTTACAAGCTCAATCGCTCTCTCAATCAATAATTTCCTACGGTTATTCACATCTTTTGTTCGGTCTATTTTCACCGTTTATACAATGAAAGTCCGGCAAGTCGGGAGATGGTTTCGGCAGCCAAATCGCCTTCTGGGCTGAATGCCCATACAAAGGTTGCTTTTATTGGATGTTTTTTGCGGATGTTTTCAATGGCATTTGTACAAAGTTGTTTGGTGATTCCTTTTCTGCGGTATTCTTCCAAAACCAAAGCCGAGCAAAGGTAAACAGCGTCATAGCTGGCGTTCAGTGGGGTCAGTTCAAAAAGTTCTTTTTCTGAAATTTCAGACTTAATAAACCGGTTCATTAAATCAAGCGTGGTTGGAATAAGTAAAACCCAGGCTACCGGACCATTTCCATCGTCATATTTAATTATCAAGCCTTGATTCTTCCTGAAATATCCGGACGATCATCAGGTTTGCCCTGCAAACGGGCTAAGCTAAACTGAAATTTGATGTTCAATTTGTCTTGATCAAAAATGCAGGTAAGACTGTCGCCATGAACGGTTTCGATAAATCGCCAGGTCAACAGCAGCGTGTTTTCATCCTGCCAGGTGGCGCTTGCTGCAACAATCGAATCAAAATCAATCCGGCGCAGGGAAAACAACGAATGAGGCGATGGTTTTTTATTTCCTTCCCTGATCCAGTAATTCATGCCATTGGTAATGACGATATCCGGTTTTCCCGCTTCCTTCAGGGTAAAAACACATTTATCTCCAATAAACCGGAAGGTTACAGCTTTGGCATTGAACTGGTTCTGATCCAGCAGAAATTCCTTTCCTGAAATTCTGGTTGCGGTGGCTGAACGGGTTTCCATTTTGGGCGAATCGTATTTGAGCGCTTTTAGCTCATTCCTGAGTTGTTGACTATTAGCCTTGTTTTCAGGCATAATTGAATTTGTCATGGCCGGTACCAAACCGTCCCAAACCAGTTGCATGGTGGTTTTTGTATCGATGCTTTCGCTGGTAATTACAACTACCGCATCCTGTTCAGGAAAAACCATTGTAAATTGACCAAAGGCTCCATCGGCACGGAAACCGCCCGGAGGATTCAGCCAAAACTGATAGCCATAACCAAATCCCCAACTGCTGTCGTTTTTCCCGTTTTCGATCTGTTTTGAAGTCGCTTCAGCAATCCATGCTTCAGGCAGAATTTGTTTCCCGTTCCACTTACCCTTTTGAAGGAATAGCTGGCCAAATTTTGCCAGATTTTCTGTTCGCATTCGTAGATGAGATGCTCCCATGTTGACTCCTTCGAAATTTTCGGTCCATGTGGCATCGGTAATATCCAATGGTTCGTAAAGGCGGGGACGCAAAAACTCGTGCGCTGTTTTTCCGCTTACTTTTTTGACGATGGAACTCAGCATATAACTGGCGCCCGAATTGTACATGAACTGGCTGCCGGGCCTGAAAACCACCGGCTGGCTTAAAAAGGTCTTTTCCCAGATCACTCCTGCCGGTGAAGCTTCCAGAATCTGGATGGAATCTTTGGCATGGCCAACCGACATCATCAGCAGATGCTTCACTTTCAGTGCGGCCAGATTTTCGCTGATTTCTGCCGGAAGTTCATCCGGAAAAAATTTGATGACAGGATCGTCAACAGAAAGAAGTCCTTCGGCTACCGCGAATCCGATGGCAGTGCTTGTGAAACTTTTGCTCAGGGAATACAATTGCTGTCTGTGCTCCGGTGAATAAGGCGCCCACCAACCTTCGGCAACCACATGGCCATGCCGGAGGAGCATCAGGCTGTGAAATTCCTGTTTGCTTTTTGAAACCGAATCTAAAAATTTTTGTATGGAAGTTGAGGATATTCCTTGTTTTTCAGGTGTACTGCGTGGTAGAATATGTGGTTTTCGCGCGGTTAGGGTTTGACTAAATCCGGGAAATGCGGATATTAATCCTAAGCCTGCCGCTCCCAGACCTGTGTTTTTAATGAAAAGTCTTCTGTTAATCATGGTTTATTGTTGTTTGGTTAGGTTCTATAAACTCTTTATTTCGTTTACCAGATTTTGAAGGGTATTTTTGGCATCACCGAATAATAGGCGGGTTTTTGCGTCGAAGAAAAGTTCGTTTTCAATTCCGGCGTAACCTTTGCCACGACCGCGTTTCATCACGATAATATTTTTGGCCAGGTGGGCATTTATAATCGGCATTCCCGCAATCGGACTGCCCGGATCGGTAATCGCAGCAGGGTTTACAACATCGTTGGCGCCTATCACCATCACCACATCGGTATGGGGCATGTCAGGATTAATACTTTCCATTTCAAACAATTGGTTGTACGGAACATCGGCTTCGGCAAGCAATACGTTCATGTGTCCCGGCATCCGGCCTGCCACCGGATGAATGGCATAACGAACATTAACTCCTTTGCCGGAAAGTATCACATCCAGTTCGTGGCAGGCATGTTGGGCCTGTGCAACTGCCAGTCCGTAGCCGGGAACAATTACCACACTTTTCGAATAGCTCAGCAAGATGGACGCATCGCTCATCGTGATTTCCTTCATGTCGCCAACCTGATCTTTATTTGCTGAAGCGCCTCCGACCCCAAATGAGCCGATAATCACGTTCAACAATGAGCGGTTCATGGCATTGCACATCAGAATGGTTAAAATCGTACCCGCTGCACCAACCAGAATTCCTCCAAGAATCATTGCCTGATTGTTGTATATGAAACCGGCCATCATGGCGGCGACGCCCGACAAACTATTCAGGAGCGAAATTACAACCGGCATGTCGGCGCCGCCAATGGGCATCACGAACATGACCCCGTAAACCAGCGAAACCGCCAGCAATAAATAAATTGCCCAGTTTAGCTGCTCAGGAGTTTGCCCTGAAGTCATTATAAATACTGAGATTGCCACAACCACCAAGAGCAGGAAAATATTTACATATTTCATCATTCCGGAGAAGATATCGCCCACTTTGCCGTCGAGTTTGCCGTAAGCGATCATACTTCCGCTAAAAGCAATGCTGCCAATAATCAGTCCCAGGATGGTTACCAGCACGGAACCTGTGTTGTTCATGTCGGCATTCGGAAATTCGAGCAAGGCTACCAGTGCAGATGCTGCGCCACCGGTCGCATTGTAAAACGACACCAACTGAGGCATGGCTGTCATTTTGATCCGCAGCGCAATGATCCAGCCAACTACAGAACCAACACCCAGCGCAGCCAGAATGATCCACACATTGACAAGCGGAATTCCGACGCCTTGCGCATTTTTATGAAGCAAAATAGTCGTAATTATTGCCAGAAACATTCCAATGGCAGCGTAGAAATTACCCTTTCTGGCTGTCTCCGGATGGCTTAACAATTTCAGGCCATAGACGAAAAACAGGGCGGCCAGTAGATAACTAAGTTCGAGTAAAGTTCCACCCAGGGTGAAATCAACACCATTTAAATTTCCGATTACCTGATCCATAGTTATTTCTTTTTCTTTTTAAACATTTCCAACATGCGGTCGGTCACCACAAAACCACCCACCACATTGAGGGTAGCAAAAATGATGGCCAGAATACCAAGGACCAGTTCGAGCGAAAGTCTGGAAGCATCGGAATGTCCGACCAGGATAATCCCGCCGATAATAATTACGCCACTGATGGCATTTGCTCCCGACATAAGCGGAGTGTGGAGCACCGAAGGCACGTGGGATATCACTTCTATGCCCAGAAAAACCGACAGCGCGATGATAAAAATCGCCTCTTTATAAGTAAAAAAGTAAACCAATATTTGTTCCATGTGGATAGTTTTAGGATTCGATTACAGACTTAACACGTTCGTTCAGGATTTCGCCGTTGCGGGTAATACAGGTTCCCCGAACAATATCGTCGTCGAAATTCAAATTCAGGGCACCTTCCGGAGTAATAATTAATTGCAGAAAGTTGAACAGGTTTTTGCCGAACATTTTGCTGGCGTCAACCGGCATCAAAGAAGGATAATTAGATTGCCCGATGATTTTGACTCCGTTGTGAACCACCGTTTCATTGTCTTTGCTGAACTCGCAATTTCCGCCGCTCGAAGCAGCCAGGTCGATAATTACAGATCCGGGTTTCATCTTTTCAACGGCTTCTTTGGGAATCAGCAACGGCGCTTTTCTTCCCGGAATCTGGGCGGTACAAATAATTACATCCGCTTTGGCAGCATGTTCGTTGATCACCTGTTGCTGTTTCCGTTTGAATTCTTCGGTTTGTTCCACTGCATAACCACCGGCAGCGGCATCTTCTTTGGAGCCTTCCACTTCCACAAATTTGGCCCCGAGGCTCATCACCTCTTCTTTTACAGCCGAACGCACATCAAAAGCCTGAACCTGTGCACCAAGTTTTCGTGCAATGGCTATGGCCTGAAGTCCGGCAACTCCCGCTCCAAGTATCAAAACGGTTGCCGGGCGAATGGTTCCGGCAGCGGTCATAAACATCGGGAAAAAATTGGGAAGCTCCGATGCGGCCTGCAAAACTGCTTTATAGCCTGAAACGGTGGCCATCGACGAAAGTACGTCCATCGCCTGTGCCCTTGAAGTTCGTGGAATGGAATCCATACTGAAACTGGTGATTCCTTTCGAGAGGAATTTCTTTACCAAATCGGTATTCCAGAGCGGATGATACTGGCTTATCCAGATTTTGTCACTTTTCAGCAAGTCCATCAATTCCGGAGCAGGTTCACCAATCTGAACCAGCAAATCGGCTTTCTGTAATACTTCTTCTCTTGAAAAAATAACGGCTCCAACTGTCTGATAGGCTTCGTCGGACTGAAATGCGCCAGCCCCCGCATCTTTTTCGATATAAACTTCAACCTTTTGACGTATGAGATTGGCGACAATTTCAGGTAAAAGAGCCACTCTTTGTTCGGCACCACTTTCTTTCAGAAGTCCTATAATCATTGGTTTGATTTTAAATTAGTTAATTCATAAAACAATGTAGTGTTGTGTTAACTCGATTTTGTCGCATCCCAGTCACCCCGAATTTATTTCGGGGTCCCACATATAAGGGATGCCGAAACAAGTTCGGCATGACGCTGCGTCAAAAGATAATTAACTTAACAGTAGTATCAAACAGTAAAATGCAATAAAAGTTCAACGGGCAGCTTGACCAGATTGAATATGAAGTGATCTTTTTTGAAGCGCGTTCTACTTTTGCGATGTAACCAAAAGAAATAAATAATCGTTAAGTTTGTCAGATTGTTAAAGCTTTTAATATGAATTCAGCAGAGATTAAATTGGACTTATTCCGTAAAATAGACAACCTTGATAACAGTAAATTAGAAAAAATTTACAATAGCCTTATTGGTTTATTGAATTCCGATTCAATAGGTGACACTTCCTTGAGCCCCGAGTTAAAATCTGCTCTCGATGAGGCATTGGATGCCAGTAAAAAGGGGCAAATTTATGCACATGATGAGGTTATGCAGAAAACCAGGGAAAAATATCCCAACTTGTTTTAAATGAAAACGATCATCTGGAATGATTATCAGGATAATAAAAGGCTGAAATTGTAATTTGCAAAGCATCAATAGCTCTTATTAGAAATAATTCTATGGTAATACTTTTTTAAATCGGCCTAGCAGCAAAACCGGAGATTAAAAATCTCCGCACCCAATTTCTCCGCATTGTTTCTCATTTTCCCAACATTTCAGTACTTTGGCTGCACTAAAATTCAAAACATGCTTGCTTCCGGAAACATAATCAAAATGCGGTCTGAATTTGCAGATCCGGTGCAGTATTTTCTTCAGGTGGGAGAAAATGAACTGCCAATGAATGAACTGATCGGGAAAAATATTCAACTCGCTTTTACCGGGCAAATCAACTGCATTGTCTGCGGAAAACGAACCAAAACCTCTTTTGGACAAGGCTTTTGTTACAACTGTTTGCAAACGGCTCCCGAAGCCAGCGAAACGGTAATGCGTCCCGAATTGTCGAAAGCACACCTCGGCATTGCCCGCGACATGGACTGGGCCCGCGAACACGATCTGATCGACCATTACGTTTATCTGGCCGTTTCCGGAGAGTTGAAAGTCGGCGTCACACGGCATCACCAGGTGCCTACCCGCTGGATCGACCAGGGCGCTACGAAGGCGATCATTCTGGCCTGCACACCCAACCGTCACATTTCCGGAGTGATTGAAGTCTATCTGAAAAACTTTTTTTCCGATAAAACCAACTGGCGGTCGATGCTTCAGAATAAAACCATATTGCCGGTTGAGCTGCTTCAGGAAAAAGAAAAAGCTTTTCAGTTGCTTCCTGCCGAATTGAAACAGTATTTGCATTCAGACAATCAGATCTGGCAACTCAACTATCCTGTAGTTTCTTTTCCTGAAAAGGTGACCAGCGTTTCGTTCGATAAGGATCCGGTAATTTCAGGAATCCTGAATGGTATAAAAGGACAATACCTCATTTTTTTGGATGGCCGCGTGCTGAATATTCGTAAGCACAACGGATACTTTCTGGAAATCAGCAGTGTTGACTAAATTGGTAAATTTCAATATGGTGGGAATAAGTCTTTCCATCTCCGCGTTTTTTTTCGTTTATTTATGGTTCTTAAAAAAAACTTGAGTGACAAACAAATTTTGAATTATGGAAAATATAGATTGGAGTAATCTGGCATTCGGTTATATGAAAACCGATTACAATATACGCTGCACTTATAAAGATGGAGCCTGGGGTGAACTGGAAGTCAGCGACAGCGAATACGTAAATCTGCACATGGCAGCAACAAGTCTGCATTACGGGCAGGAATCATTCGAAGGATTGAAGGCTTTTCGAGGGAAAGACAATAAAATCAGGGTTTTCCGAATGGATGAAAATGCCAAACGGATGCAGGATTCAAGTGTTGGAACAATGATGGCGATACTTCCGATTGAAAAATTCGAAGAGGCAGTAGTTAAGGCAGTAAAGCTGAACGAACGTTTTGTACCTCCGTACGAATCGGGAGCAGCTCTTTACATTCGTCCATTCCTATTTGGAACGGGTGCTCAGGTAGGCGTAAAACCAGCTTCAGAATACATGTTCATCATTTTTGTAACTCCGGTTGGGCCATATTTTAAGGGAGGTTTCCAAACCACGCCATTCGTAATCATGCGCGAATTCGACCGTTCGGCGCCACTTGGAATGGGAAAATACAAAGTGGGCGGTAATTATGCTGCCAGTTTGGTTGCAGGACAAAAAGCCCACGAACTGGGTTATTCAAATGTGTTTTATCTTGATGCCAAAGAAAAAAAGTACATTGACGAATGTGGCGCGGCCAATTTCTTCGGAATAAAAGACAACACTTACATCACCCCGAAATCAAGTTCCATTTTGCCCTCAATAACCAACAAAAGTTTGATGGTTTTGGCCAAAGAAATGGGAATGAAGGTGGAACAACGGCCTGTTGCGGTTGAAGAACTTGCTACTTTTGAGGAAGCCGGTGCCTGCGGTACTGCTGCGGTAATCAGCCCAATTGAGCGGATTGACGATTACGATGAGAAAATTTCGTATGTGTTCTCAAAGGACGGAAAACCGGGACCGATCAGTGAAAAACTTTACAAAAAACTTCAGGGTATTCAGTACGGTGATGAACCTGATTTATACGGTTGGGTAACGATTGTTGAATAAGAAATGATAACCATTTAAAACCCTGTGCGAGACTTGTTTTGTGCAGGGTTTTTTGTTGCAAGTTTACTTTTTTATTTTTTCCTGAAGAAAGGCCTCGGCCACAATTAAATCAGTTGGGGTGGTAATTTTGATGTTTTCGCGGTTTCCTTCAACCATAAATATTGGAAAACCTGCTTTTTCAGCCACTGATGCATCGTCGGTAAATGCCGTATCAAAATCTTGTTCGTATGCTTTAAGTATTTGGTCACTCCTGAATGTTTGGGGGGTTTGAACACTCAAATACAAAGTTCTGTCCACCGAAACACTTTGCAGACCTTTCTGTTTACGCAGCGATTCGTTGATACGTAAAACCGGTATTGCATTTCCATTTTTTTGAGCCATGTGATTGCACCTTTCAATCGTCTGATGGCTAACCAAAGGCCTGACTCCATCGTGTATAAATACAATTCCTTCTTCCTGAATGAGTTTTAATCCGTTTAGCACTGAGTGAAAGCGGGTTTCTCCGCCTGAAACAATTTGATGAGGCAGCGAAAACGAATGTTTCAGGCACAGATCGTCCCAAAGTTCCTGCTGCGCAGCCGGAAGCACTAGTATCAGCTCACATTCAGGATCGAAATCAAAAAATACTCCGATGGTGTGCATCAAAACAGGCTTTTCGCACAATTCCAGAAACTGCTTTGGAAGTTCAGTCCCCATCCGGCTTCCCGACCCTCCGGCAACAATAATTGCAAACTTTTTCATTTTAGATATGTTGATAACAAAAGTACAATTTCAAAATCACAACGGGAAAATATTTTGTACCTTATGCCGTTTCCAATGTTTAAAATATAATCATTATGCAACAAATACTCAACTTTCTTTCAGAGCTAAAGGAAAACAACAACAAGGAATGGTTTGACCAAAACCGCGACCGTTATCAGGAATGTCGTAAAAAAGTATTATTCCTCACTGAATTGATCATCCATGAAGCCGGTAAATTCGATTCTGAAATTGGCGCTCTGGATCCGAAGAACTGTGTTTTCAGGATCTTCAGGGATGTGCGGTTTTCGAACGATAAAACTCCCTACAAAACCAATATGGGCAGTTTTATTGCCAGAGGCGGACGAAAAAGTGTAAGCGCCGGTTATTACATTCACATAGAGCCGGGAGCTTCGTTTGTTGGCGGTGGTTCGTATTGCCCGCCACCGGATGCCTTAAAGGCCATTCGAACCGAAATTTTTGATCATCCGGAAGACTTTAAGAAACTTGTTTACAATGAGTCTTTTCGGAAGGTTTATCCCGAATTTTACGATGATAAACTAAAAACTGCGCCAAAAGGGTTTCCAAAGGATTTCCCGGACATCGATTTACTGAAATACAAATCATTTGCATTTGGGTCAACAATTGACGATTCGGTGGTGACAAGTGATGCTTTTGTGGAGAAAATAGTGAGCTCGATGAAGGAATTATACCCTGTAAACCGGTTTTTGAATACTGCTTTGGATAAATGGTTGTAATTATGAAAATGAAAAAATCACCGTTCGACTGCCAAAATGATGGTTTCGTCACGATATTCGACCAGTTCATAAATTAGTTCAAAAAACGGGGTTACCTGTGGGGCGAAAATGGAATTAACTAATAGGTAAATATCTAAATTTGCCCATCCACCATTTCTATAACATATCAATAAAAAAGCCTGGCGAATCCCGTCAGGCTTTTTTTAGGTTGTTATAATTCTACTTCAAAACAACCTGAAATGAAATGTTTTTTAGGTGTACAAATACCGTTTAATATTCCGCTTTGGCGTTTTCTCAAATTCTTTGTCAACCAGAATAATTGAACTCAATTGCGCAAATTTGGGCAGTACCTTATTCACATGTTTACAGTTTTCGGCCATGATTTGCTGAAGTCGGTTTGCGTCCGGTTTTTCTGCTTCAATTCTTTCAGGATCAGGAAATACGAATGCAACCAGTTTTCCTTCGCGTTCGGTAATTACACATTCGAGCACATAAGGCTGATTGTTAAGTTTTGCTTCCATCTCTTCAGGATAAATATTTTGACCGGATGGCCCGAGCAGCATATTTTTGCAGCGTCCGCGGATGTAAATAAAATCGTCGGCATCAATGATCCCGAGGTCGCCGGTATGCAGCCAGCCTTCGCTGTCGATGGCCTCGGAAGTAGCCTTTTCGTTTTTATAATAACCCTGCATCACATTGGTCCCTTTCAAAAGAATTTCACCGACTTCGCGATACGGATCTTTTGAATCGATTCGGACCTCCATTCTATCCACCAGTTTTCCGGCTGATGATCTCCTGAAACTTGACCAGGGTTCATACGAAATCAACGGACCACATTCAGTCATTCCATAGCCTATTGTGAACGGGAACTTTATTTTTTGAAAGAAAGTTTCTACTTCGTGGTTAAGCGGGGCGCCGCCAATAACAATTTCCATAAAATTGCCCCCAAATGTTTCGATCAGGCTGGCACGTACTTTCTTGAACAGAAGCAATTGAATTCCGGGAACTTTTAGTAGAAATTTGATTACCGGTTTATTAATGGTAGGTAATATCCGTTTGTAGTAGATTTTTTCAATCACCAACGGAACCGAAAGTATCAGCCTTGGTTTTATTTCCTGAAATGCTTTGATAATCAATTGCGGAGTGGGAGGTTTTGTCAGAAATGTGACGTGGCAACCTACCGAAACCGGAAAAAGGAATTCAAATAACAAGCCGAAAACATGCGCCATTGGCAGAAAGGAAACAATGCGGTCGCCTGCTTCCAATGGCATATGGTCTTGTGCATATACGATGTTTGACAACAAGCTGCGCGCCGGAATCATTACGCCTTTTGTGAAGCCTGATGTTCCGCTGGTGTAGGAAATTACACTAAGATCTTCATCCTGAAAATCATCGAGTTCGAAATTTTCAGGATTCGAAACTCCGGCAAATTCAGGATTAAAACATTCAGTCCATTTGTCATTTTCCTTCTGATCTTTAAAATACAAAGGAGAGAAATCGTTCAGGCTGATTACGCTGGTTATTTCTGAAATTTTCTGATTATCAAGTTTTTCGAATAAGCTATCGGCTGCAAACAGGAAAACAGATTCGGAATGGTTGAGGATATGGTGAATGTCTTCAGGATTAAAATCGGGCAAAACTGGCACTGCAACTGCCCCATAACCCGAAATCGACAGGAAAGTGATGGCCCAGTTGGATGAATTTCGCCCAAGAATTGCAATTTTGTCACCTTTTTTAATGCCTGATTCACGGAAAAAACAATGAATCTGCCTGATAATCTGGGCTGCTTCTCCGTATGTACAATGAGTTCCCTGATAATCAGAAAAAGCTGGTAAATCCCAGTTTTTTCTGAACGTTTTTGCATATAGTGCAATTAGTTTGTCGCGTTTCATACTTCTTTTGCAATTCGCATGATGCGGTTTACCGCTTCGTCTATCTGTTCGGTAGTGGTCATGCCGATGGTCATACAGTCAACATTTTTGCTGCCGATGACCCATTGAAGCGATTTCTCGCGCCTGCTTTCTTCGGTCATTTTTCCTTCGCCAAATATTTTCATTCCGATGATTCCTTTTCCGCTGTCGTGTGCTTTTTTCAGAACCTCCATAACCTCATCGGCTGTAGCATCCATTACCAGCCCTTCAGGATTGATGCGTGCCAGAATTACTTCCACCCAGGGATCGTCAACAGCTAATTTCAGCGCTTCAAAATTGTGGCACGATACGCCCAAAGTTTTTATGATCCCTTTTTGTTTTGCTTCGGAAAGCGCTTCAATGTATGGTTTTTTCTCTTCCTGCCATTTTGCGTTGGTCATGCAATGCAAAAGCATTATGTCAAAATAATCGGAGCCGGTTTCCATCCTGAACCTGTCCAGTGTTTTCATCGGTGCATCCGAATTCCATTTTTCGGGGCGTGTCCATATTTTCGAGAGCAGAGTCGCTTTTTCGCGCGGAACTTCTTTAAGAATTCCCTTTACATTGTGGTGCGAACCATACAAATCGGCAGCATCATAAAACGATACACCCCTTTCGTGGGCATAACGGGCTAATTTAACCCAATTTTCGAGTCCCATTCGTGTCATGTCTGATGACTGATTTCCGCCATGTGTTCCTGTTCCCATCGCCAACCGGGGAACCTTTAATCCGGTGTTGCCCAGTTTAACCATGTCAATTTGGGTAGTTTTTGAGTTGGCGTAAACGGAATTGCCAAAGCCAGTGGAGATTGCAGCTGCACCTATCAGTCCGGCCTGTATAAAATGTCTTCTTGAAATTGGTTTCATATCTTTTGATTTAGGATTGTAATAATGATGGGTAATTTCGAATGTTTATTCAAAGATACAACAATCTGCATAGGTTAATGTGCGGTTGAAGATATGAAATTAATTTATCCGTTGCGTCTATTCCGAAAAGTCATCCGATAATAATTGTTAGAAAAGTGTTGGTAACAAATTAGTCTGTAAAATATACAACAACGAACCAACAAGGCTTTTTTAATTATTTTTGGCGAACATTAACTTTTAATCAACTTAAAGAATACATTATGAATAAATTAGTTCTTATTCTGTTCGTTACCTTACTTACTTTTGGCACTTATGCCCAGAATATCCAAACCCATTACGACATGGGGAAAGATCGGGGTTATTTGACCACTACCGTTGAAATGTTCAGACCGGACAAAACCGGCAACACTTTCTTTTTTATCGACTTCGATTACGGTGTTGGCGATGTTGAAGGAGTTTCTCTGGCATATTTCGAAATTGCCCGCTGTTTCAAATTGGGAAAAACGCCTTTTAGCTGGCATGGCGAATACAATGGAGGTTTCTATCAACCTGTGCCTGGAATAGCAAATTCGATCAACAATGCTTGGTTGACAGGGATTGATTATTCATGGAATTCCAGTGATTTTTCAAAAGGGTTCTCATTGAAAGCATTGTATAAAAATATTGCAAATACTACTAATTCTAAACCAAATAACTTTCAGTTAACTGCTGTTTGGTACCTGAATTTTGCAAAAGGTAAAA
>DAITNH010000115.1:0-14603 GCA_036834745.1 Prolixibacteraceae bacterium | reverse complement strand
TGGCTCCAAACGGACACGAATTGGAACACAATTTACACTGAATACATGCCGAAGGCGTGATGGTCATGTGTTTAGACGAAAACTTCGACATCCAACCCAGCAAAACGCCATAAGGACAGAAAAACCTGCAATAAGGGCGAGCGACAAAAACACCGACTGCAAGAAATAAGATCCCAAGAATCAGCATATTGAATGGCGCATCGAACCGGAATAACCCGACAAACGGATCGTAACGGCAGATGATAAATTCGGATTTGGTGGCCACATACAAAATCGCCAACCCGAGATACAAATACGGAATTAAACCCAGCACTTTCTGAATCCATTTGGGCAATTCGATGGGTTTTAAAACCACAATATCCTGAATAGCTCCCAACGGGCAGGCTCCTCCACAAAAAACACGTCCAAAGAAAAGTGCAAAAATCAATGGCAACAGGAAGAAAAGCAAAGCAGTTAGCGGTATTGCATATGTGGGATCGACGATACCCAACACCACATTCTGAATAGCTCCAATGGAACAAATACATCCTTCGCGGTAAAAACCGAAATACAGCAACGTAAAAACCGAAGTCCAGAAAACACCTTTTCGGGAGCGCTTTTTCAGCAGAAACCAAGTGACCATGGATAAAACGATGAACAATATCAGGACATCGAGATATTCCATAAAAATCGCCCGGGGCGACGGCGCTTTGGTATCGGGCTGAACATAGCCGGTATCAAATTCGGGCTTTGGGAACCGCTGTTGCGGATCGGCTGCAAAAGATTGAACTGCAGTGTAAAGCAGTATCGAAATCAGTAAAAAGTATCGTTTAATTAGTCTCATCATTTTTATAACCTATTCGTTTGCGCTGTTTTTGTGCGGTTTCCTGAATATCCTTTTGCAGCAGAAAATTTATTGCATCATACACATCTTTAAATTGTTGGTCATATTTGTTTTCGAGTTCCTGCAATTTTTCGGTCAAATCTTTATGAGCCAACGCATATTGCCGCATAAAAACAAAAGCACGCATAATCGCAATATTAACCTGTAAAGCTTTTTTACTTTTTAATACACTCGAAAGCATTGACACACCCTGCTCAGTGAAAGCAAATGGAGTCGCCGGACTGAATTTTATTCCTTCAGGGAGGTTATCACAAATTGTGATAAGCTCCTGCCATTCTATTTTAGTAAGTTGAAATAAAAAGTCGTTTGGAAACCGATCAGGGTTTCGCTTTACTGCTTGTTTTAATGCCCTGTTCTCAACTTCGTACATTTCCGCCAGATCAAAATCCAGCATGACCTTCTGTCCCCGGATTTCGTAAATCTTCGTTTGAATTTTCTCAAGTTGCATATATTTATTCGAGATTATCCGATCAATAATTTATTCCTGTATTTTTCTACCCTTTGTCCTGACAAACCTTATGAACTCATCACAAATTGGGATGACTTAACGATTTAATTATGCTTTCTCCTTCCGTCCGAAATCAAAATATTTCTCTGTTGATCATTTCCGCGCGGACGGTAATAATTTTCGGCATTTAACCCAAGGTTACGTTTCACTTCACCCCTGACTACCAAACTTTCACCGCTACGCGGTTTTGACAACCCTGATTTGAAGTTTCAATTTGCAACCTCAAAGTTTTCCTCTCCTTCTTCTATGGTCACAATTTGTGATCTTAGAAATTCCTAAAAATTGCGACTGCCCACTATCCTATGCTTTTTTCCCTTTGCCGCCTTTGGTAAAATCGCCTTTTATCATGTATGGTGTATCGGCCGGAACGCGCACAAAGGCATCAGCCGGACAAACACGTGCGATGGCGCAATCGTTGCAGTTTTTGCACAAATTATGGCGAATCTGCAAATGTAACGACCCGTTTCCGAATGAGGTACAACCAGCCACACACTTGGCACAACCGATGCACAAATCTTCTATAATTTCGTATTCATAATAGGGTTCTTCAATAAATTTGCGTTTGATGGCGGCAGTTGGGCAAAGCTGATTTTCTGCTGCCGTACTCCGGGCATTCGCGTCGGGTTTCAGGTATCCGCCACACAAATCGCAATAGCCGCATAAGGCATAAGCATGCACGCATTTTACTGCTGAAGGCGTCATCACACATTCGGTGGCACAACGCCCACACTGCACGCATTTAAACGGATCGATCTGCCAAACCATATCTTTGGGAGTCGCTTTCAGTAACGAAACACCGGCAACACCGCCGAGCGAAACAGCCAGTGCCATTTGCATTCCGTTGCGGATAAACTGACGGCGCTCTAAGCTTTTGGGTTCTTTTTTATCGTTCATCTTTTTTGTATTTTTTAGCCTGATCCAACGAACAAGTCGTTATTTTCTGACAATTTTTGCAAAACTGATTATCGCCGCAACCTTCCAACTGAACCCGGTTTTCTGCCACCAAATAAGCAGTACCGCCAATCATTGCCGACAGAAAAGTTAGCTGAGCAGCTTTTCTGAAGAATTCTCTCCGGTTATTTTTTTGATCGTTCATTTTTAATTTTTCTTTTCAAAAATCCGTACTTGCTGGCGTTCAAAATCGAGGGCAATTACCCGGTGCTGTTTGTCTACCGCAATATCGGGCGCCAATGAACCATCGAATGCAGCCGGCGGCGCTACCACGCCAATAAATTGTCCGTGCTGATCGTACAACTTGATGCGCGGCATGCCTTTTTCGCTGGTGATGAATGAATTATCATCCAGAATTGATATGTGCGCCGGATTGCAGCAGCCGCTGAAGCCTTCAATCTTGAAACTGGTTACACCCCATGAAGTACGCAGCGAACCATCCGGATTGTAATTCTCAAATGAGTGCCTTCCGGTATTTGCCGCCCATAAAAAACCACCATCATCAATGGCCACATCGAAATACGGACTTGGAATGATGAATCCCGGAATCCCCTTATTCTCGTTCACTTCACCAATTTTCTGAAGAATTTGTCCGTTGGTATTGCAATTATGAACGATCCGGTTTCCGGCATCAGCCACATACACATTTTCTCCGGAAACAACCAGTGAAGTAATTACAGCCCGGTCGCCAAAAGAATTCCAGCGTTTCACCAGCGTTCCGTTCAAGTCGTACATCACCACATAATGGCGCATCCCGATCCAAATCTGGCGGTTATCGTCAATGGTCACGCAGGTTGCGGTGTCGATTAACGACTTGCGCAAAATCTCCTTTCCGGAATAATCAAACCTGATTAACTCATTGGCAGTAGCTACAATGATCATCGAATCGGACACTGTAATTCCGCCCCAGGTGTGAACTTTAACCGGAAAATTCAGCGTTTCAGTATATAAAATCTGGGTCGAATCTACCTGTCGAAATTCATCAATATTGTATTCGTAGGGATTTTCGATATTTTTTCCGGCTTTTTTGCCGATAAAATCTTTGCCAATAACAACCACAATTGCCACAGCAAGAACGATCAATACGATATTTACCAGTTTCCTGTTCATAGTTTTATTGGCTAATGTTTACACAATACATTTTATTCGCATCACGCAACAGCAAGCGCCCGTCGGCAATGGCCATCGGTCCCCAGGCATCGTGCCCGTCGAACAACTTTTTCTGGGCCATTTGAACGTACTTTTTACTGTCAGGTTTAATCATTGTCAGCGTCCCGTCGTCGCTCAGTACAAACATTTTCTGATCGGCAATCAGGTATGGCCCCAGACCAAAACGGCCATCTTTTCCTGAAGTCCAGACCACTTTCGTAACATCGTCAGGAGAAACACAAACCAGTTGGTTGCGCAACGGCCCGGCATCTTTGGGTTGAATTCCAAACATCATTTCGTCCCAAATTACGGGTGTCTGCTGTTCGCAGGCCATCCCATCCTTCGGGCTGAATTCTTTTAAAACATCCACTTTATATTCTGCTCCTGAAGGAGTTACCTGAATCATCATACTTCCGGCACCATAACCGGCAGTTAAAAATACCTTCCCATCCGGGAAACAAACCGGAGCCGGAGCCACCACTGCGTGATTCCAGGCTGTTGACTGCCAGAGAATTTTCCCCTCGTCGGCTCCTTCGGCGGAAACAGCCAAAACGGCTCCAACCGCGCTATAGACATACATTTTCTTGCCTTTAAATGTCCACGGCATAATGGACGAATGCGACATTTTTATTCCGCCCGGATTGGGCGTTTCCCAAAGTACTTTGCCAGTAGCCATATCCACTGCAACCATTACAGAAGTTCCTCCCGGAGCCAGAATCGCTTTATTTCCGTCAATCATCGGGCACTGGCCGGTAAACCACAGCGGTACTTCGGTCTGGTATTGCTGAACCATGTCGAGTCCCCAAACCAGATCGCCGGTTTCGCGCTTTACACACATTACGTGGCAGCGCGGTCCAATCGTCAGCACATATTCAGGAGTTACAGCAGGCACCGTGCGCGACATCCCGTGATTTCGTTTCAGGCTGACTTTGTACGACCGCTTCCAAAGCTCTTTGCCATCTTCGAGCGAGAAACACCGCAGGGCATCCTCGCGTTTGGCCTCATCGTAATCCATCACGTAAACACGTCCTTCGTAAATAGCGGGTCCGGCATGGCCCTCGCCCAATTCCACCGACCATTGGATTTCGGGCTGATTGCCCGACCATGAATTTTTTAGTGGCTGCGAGTTCTTTACAATGTTATCGAAATCGGCACCACGGAAACGCGTCCAGGTTCCTTTTAAACTGGAAACGGAAGTTCCGAACGTTTCGAAATTTTCACCGATATTTACAATGTCCATAATTGTTGAATCGGTACCTTTGTTATCTTCTCCGGGTATGCTTTCAACAAACTCGTTGGTTGGATCTTTCAGAAGCCACCAGAAAAACAGGATCAGCATCACACCAATAACCGACCACAGGATGTATTTGATATTCTTTTCCAAGATTTATTTGTTTTTCAGATCATAAACCATCAACACTTCGCCGTGACGAACGAAAAGTTTTCCGTCAAAAATGGCTGGATGTGCCCAATGCGGACCAGTACCTTTTTCAATTTTGAATGAACTGACGATTTCGAATTTCTCCGGATTGGGATTAACCAATGCCAGATTTCCGGATTTTTCTTCGTAGCAATACAGCATTTCATCAGCCGAAATGATCGGTCCTTTGTTGAACCAAAGGGTTTCGTACATGGTTTTTCCAGTATTCCAGTCGGCACAAATCCAATTGCCTTTTCCGTTATTTGTCCAGTTTGAACCAAACACATAATCGCCTATTTTTACAACTCCTCCCAGATGATTGTCAAAAGCCGGATTGGTCCATTTAAGTGAAACTGAACGGCCATCGGCTGCAAGGCTCAGCATCAATGCTGCATGATCGTATCCACTGGTGATAAAAATTTCGTCGTTGTAAAATAGTGGAGTATTCGTATTCGCACCTTTTCCCATCTCACCAGTGTGATGTTTCAACAGATTATAGGTCCAGACAAATTCGCCGTTTTCGATATTAATGGCCATCAGGTCGTTGGCTGTTTGAGCAAGCAATAATTTCAACCCACCCTTTTCAATGATTACTGAAGATGCATAAGCACGGGTTCCGCCCAAACTCTTCGTCTTCCAAAGTAATTTACCATCAGTTTTACTCAAGGCAATCACCGATGTTTCTTCGCCACCGGGTATATAAAATACTGCTTTATCGGAAACTGCTACAGATTCAGCAGTACCCCACCGATGCGGCTCACCTTTATAATCGTTGTTCGCATCTACATTCCAAATCGATTTTCCTGAAACTGCATCAACGCAAACGACCTGTCCAATTCCGCTAACCAAATAAATCCGGTTGTTTTCGATTGTTGGAGTGCTGCGGGTTTCGGGATATGTACGCGGCCATGCACGACCATAAATGGTTTCCCATTTTTTCTTCCCGTTCATTTCGTAAGCCGAAACCACATCAAGCGTATCTTTTCTGCCAGATACATAAATCGAATTGTTATAAACCACTGGCGACGAAAATCCATTACCGATATCATTCAGTTCCAGCAAAAGTTGCGGCCCATTTTCAGGCCAACTTTTCAGAAGATTCTGATCAGGATAAATTCCGGTACGGTTCGGTCCACGCCATTCCACCAAATCCTGTGCAATCAGTTTTCCTGCAACAATAAATATCAATAAGAATATCTGTAATTTCATCGTTGATCATTTAGCAATTTACGATTTAACTATTTACAATTGACCAGTAAAATCGTAAATTGTAAATAATTGAATCGTAAATGGAATTTATTATGCCTTGATATTATATACAAACAAAACATCACCGTGTCGCAAATACATTTTGCCGTTTGCAATAAACGGATGCGACCAGTACGGACCGCTTCCTCCCTGCAATTTGAAAGAACTAATTACTTCAAAACTGTTTTGATCGGGTTTTACCAACGCAACCGTTCCAGCTTTTTCTTCCAGAATATAAAACAGGCCATCGGCAAAAACCAGTGCGCCTTTATTGGCCCATTCTGTTTCGTATTTCACATCGCCGGTTTCCCAATTCATGCATACCCATTTGCCTTTGCTGTTGCTTTGCCAGTTAGATCCATAAATAAATCCGTCTAATTCAATCAATCCGTGGTGATGGTTATCCAAAGTCATGTTGCTCCATTTTTCGGTAACCGACATTCCATCTTCACTCATCTGAACCATCGCATTACGATAATCGTATCCCATCGAAAGGAAAATATCGCGTCCTTTGAAAGTTGGCGTATTGGTCCAGATCAGACCGGGTTGATCCCATTTGGCGCCATCCCAATACTTAAACGACCACACCACTTTTCCTGAAGCCGGTTCCAAAGCAACCAAATGAGTTCCGGTTACTGCCAGAATATATCTGAATTCTTTGTATTCATAAATAATTGGAGAAACATACGAACGAGGACCGCCCACGCTTTCACTTTGCCAAACAGGTTTTCCAGTCATTTTATCGAATGCGACGACCGAAGTCTTGGCTCCGCCGGGAGTACAAATCACTTTATCATCCACAATCAGCGGCGATTCTGATACGCCCCATATGTGCCATTCAGAATCATAATCCTTGTCCACATTCACTTTCCAGCGGATTGCTCCGTCATTTACATTCAGACAAACCAGCTCGCCGGTTCCGCTGATAATGTAAACCCGGTCATCTTCAATGGTTGGAGTGCTGCGGGTTTCCGGAAACGATTTTGCCCATGAACGGCCATAAGCCACTTTCCATTTGGTCTGACCATCAGGAGTAATGCACGAAAGATAATCGAGGGTATCGATCATTCCGGTAGCGAAGATGTATTTATCGGTTGCTACAACCGACGAATAACCTTTACCGATTCCTTCCACTTTCAGTAACAATTCAGGACCGGCATCCGGCCATTTTTTCAGCAAGCCGGTATCCGTAAATTTTCCGTCACGGTTAAGTCCACGCCACTGGATTGGCTGTGCAAAAGCAATTACAACAAACAAAAAGAAAGCAATCGATAAGAGTGTCCGTTTCATATATTTTAGTTGGTTTATTTAAAATCCGTGTGTTTAGTTCATTCTTTTTATTCCGAAATTTTATAGGCGATCAACACATTTCCATGATGAACGTACAAAATACCTTTATTTATTACCGGGTGAGCCCAGTGCTGTTCGGAACCCAATGTTACTTTGGTTTTGCTGATTACTTTAAATGCGGAAGGATTAGCGTCGGCCATAAACAATTCTCCTTTTTCTGAATACCCAATCAGTTTATTGTTAGCTGCAATACATACACCTTTTCCAACTTCGGTTGAAGAGTATTTTTGTTCACCGGTCTTCCAGTCGATACACTGCCAGCTACGGCCATTATCTCCTGAACCGAAAAGGTAACCATTAAGAAAAACGGCACCACCCTGACGATTATCAAAGCTCTTTATTTCCCATTCCTTGGTCACTGAACTTCCATCGGCACTTAACTTAAGTTTTTCTGCACCTTGTCCCCAACCACTAAAAACGAACAACCCGCCATCATGATAGATCGGAGTGTTAGGATGAACAGCCCACTGATTGGGATGACCAAAATTCCAAAGCATTTTTCCGGTCGCGGCATCGATTCCCAAAACATTGCTTGCTGTGTGTGTTACGAGTAATTGGCGGCCAGGCAATTTGATCAGGAGTGGAGTACAATAAGCTGACAATTCGCCCAATCCGTTGCAATTCCAGATGGTTGCACCGGTCATGCGGTTTAAGGCCATTACATTGTTGTTTTTGCCTCCGGGAGTACAAAACAATTTATCACCGTCTATCAGCACCGACTCGGTATAACCCCATGTAATATTTGTTCCGTCAAAATTGGTAAGGAAATCCTTTTCCCAAACCGGTTTACCTGATTTAAGATCAAGACAAGTTAATTTTCCGTGTCCGGTTAACAAATAAGCCAGATCACCCACTATTGTTGGCGTGGAACGTGTTCCGGGGTAACTGGCATCAAATTCTTTTCCGTATTTAAATTGCTGAAGTTCTTTGCCATTCTGATCGAGAACAAATAATACTGCCTGTCCGTCAACCATTCCGTTGATGTATATTTTGTTGTTGGCAAATGCAGGCGATGAAAATCCCTGACCCAACTTATCAAATGTCCAAATGATTTGAGGACCTTCGGCCGGCCATTGTGGCAAAAGTTTATCGACAGTATAAATTCCTGATGAATTAACTCCACGCCATTTGGTGGGTTCCTGTGCATTTGTCGCTACCGACAGGCAGATAAATAAAATAACAAATACAGATAATAGTCTCATAAGTACAGTTTGAAAAATGTTTCGGGTAAAAGTATTAAGGATCGGTCAGTAAAACAAGAAGATACGGAATTTAACAAGGTTCTAAATAATAAGATTCATTAACAAATCGGGAAGGAACCAGAACACCATATAATTGTATATATCAACAAATTAAAACAATTAGTTTTATAATGGAACATTATCCCAATTTTAAAAGACTGGTTGATCGTAATATGATGACTGATAATTTCGGCTTGGGGAAATGCAGAAGTTTGAAGAAGAAAGGCAAAAATCAAAAAAACAGTTTGAAACAATATCATTCAAACATTTACGCAGGCTTTTAATATTCAGGAATTGGATGAGTTGAAAAATTTTGCAATCAAACTACGAAGAATGCTTTCCCTAATAGGTTTTTCCATATAATCATTCATTCCAGCTTCAAGGCAAACATCTTTTTTTTCAGCGGGTTCGCTTCCGGTAAGAGCAACAATGATTGCTAGTTGTGACAGATTTGTATTTTTTTCAAAAGTGCGAATTTGCCTGGTAGCCTCCAATCCATCCATTTCCGGCATCTGCATATCCATCAAAATGAGATCATATTGCTGTTTGCAATACTTACTATATGCTTCCACCCCATTTGAGGCAATGTCAATCGAAACACCCAACTGTTTAAATGTTAAAACTGCAATTCGTTGATTAATCCGATTGTCTTCAGCTAAAAGTATTTTCAATTCCTTAATATCTCGCATCATTGCATTTTTATTCAGTAATTAATTTCAATTTATACGGGATGAAAAATTACCGAAGACAAACATAAGCATAAAGACAGCTAGTTTTAGTTTTAAAAACAAAAATTAAGAAAATAAAAACAAAAAAGTAATTAAAAAAAGAACCATCAAAAACTTACTTCACATTTTCAGTTGGGGAAAGGGTAATCTGAGGAACTTTCAGAGTTTCAAAATCTTTGATAAACAACATTGAAAATGAAACATATATTTTCAAGTTTTCGGCCAGAATGCGCTGGTAATGAAGAAAAAACTGTTTCAATTGATCTTCAGAATAAATATTTTGAATTTCGTCAAGAAATTCCCATCGTTTTTTTTCAAACCAATGCTCGTTGCGCAAAAATCTTCGATCACCATATTTACTGAAATAATAAGCATAAAGGTTTTTTGCCCCTTTTACAGAAAGATCACTTTCCAATTTTGACAAAGCACCTGAATATGCGCGTAAAAGATGCCAGTACCTGTTCAGATCATCAGAAAACTCAATGAGGTATTTTAAATCAGGCAGTAATATGTATAACCTATCTATCTGGCCTCCGGAAAGATAATACTCGAGCATTTCCAACTTTAACGGAGTATTTTGAACAAAGTCAGCGAAGAACTCCTCGGCAAGTTTTTGCGCCTGATTCGGATTTTCTCCCTTTAAAAAAGAGGATTCGTAAAATTCCTTGAATGAGCTTGCTGAATTCATGATTAAATTTTAAATGACAATCAAAATTAAGCCAAAGGCAGAAACATTCCTATCCTGAAAACCAACCACTTTCTAAATCATGGTTTTCAACTATCAATTGAAGCATCTGAATGAGCGAAATGGCAAAATAAAAAATCCACAGCAAAATTTACTGTGGATTTTTTGTTAAAAACGACTGTAAAAGAAACTGAAACGGAACTACAATCCTGCATAAATGATCATCGCGATACCGACAAAAAACAGAATAAACATGGTTGCCAGCAATCCGGTTGTGCCTTTGCTTCCCTTAAATTCTTTCCAGATAAATACTCCCCACAAAGCCGCTACCAAAGTGGCGCCTTGTCCTAATCCGTAAGAAATGGCAAAGCCTGCTTTCCCGGCAGCAATTATACTGAAAGTCATACCAACACACCAGATCATTCCACCCAGAATACCAGTAAGATGTTCCTTCAGGCTCCCTGCAAAATATTGAGAATAGGTAACCGGTAAACCTTCAAAAGGTTTTTTCATCAGGATGGTATTGAATACGAAGTTGCTAATCATGATTCCGACTGAAAAGATAAATACTGCGGTGTAAGGCGTCAGCAAACCTGCTTCAGGAGTTTCGAAATTGGTAACCATTGAACTGGCCACAAAGCGGTAAAAAAGAGCCATCAAAACTCCTCCGACTACCGATAAAACGATCCCTTTGGTTGGAACTTTTTGTGATTGTGCAGATTTCTTTTTGTAAGCCAATGCATCGAGTACAATGGCAACCGTAACCACCGTCACCCCGGTAAATAACCACATTGCATTTCCCTGCGGATTGGCGATATAATTGACGAGTACGCCAAGCACCAAAGCAATTCCGATTCCTACGGGAAAAGCAACCGACATGCCTGCAATGGCGATGGCTGCAACAATCAGGATATTGGCTGCATTGAAAATGATTCCACCCAACAAGGCATTGCCGATGTTGCTCATTTCGGCCTGACTAATATCTTCCAGAAAACCACGACCAAGTTCTCCTGAACTTCCTATAGTAAATGAGAAAAGCAGCGACATCAGCAGGATTCCAATCACGTAATCCCAATAAAATAGTTCGAAACGCCACGATTTCTGGGCAAGTTTTTGGGTATTGGCCCACGAACCCCAACACAACATGGTTACAAAACAAAGGACAACAGCGAGGAAATAGGAGTTGACGATATACATTGGAATGATGAATTATAAATGATGAATGATGAATGATGAATGACACATAAAGCCGGGGATTGATGCTTGGCAATTATACCAGATTATTTAGGTTCGTAAAGCATCAAATCGTCCAGAATATCGGCAATTTTCTGATACGGATATTTGTGTACCAGGAAGGAATGATTCGAGTTTTTATCAGCATTCCACGAGTTTGAACCATTTGGATTGCAAACAAAAGTTCCATTTCCGATCACGTAAAAGTAGTTTTCAGGATTTCGAATAGCACACAAAACTGCAGTATGATCCCACGAATTGCGGTTCACCGTTTTTTTGTTTTCGTAGTTCGACAAGCAATACTGGTAAGCCCACTGAACCGGACTGCCTTTTGTGCCCTGAGTAGCGACTTTGTTGCCTGTCATGATTTTCCATCCGATTTCGAATCCGCTGAAAAGGATCGGAGTTGGCCAGTTTTGGAAAACATATTCCGATGCTTTGGCATGTTGGTTCACATTGAATTCGTTTCCTTCCGGAAATCCACCTGCCATGGCCACCCAGTTCTTAACTTTTTTAGCCACCAGTTCTTTTCCTGAAAGCTTGCTGTATTGATCGGGTTCTGATTTCAAAAGAGTTTCCAGATTGGATAAAAATCCAACAGTTACGATCACCACACTTTGGTCTTTTTGCGCGGCCAGTACTTTCCGGTAAACCTCAGTTGCCGAAGGATAATCGGCATTGGTTTTCGTTTTTGGCAGGAATTTCACTACCAGCGAATCGTTCCAATGGTTCGGGCATGAGAATTTTGGCGCGTCAGGCCCGGGAACGCCAATCGGAATATCGGGTTTCTGAAAATAGCGGTTAAAAACTTCAATAGTCGGGGCAATATATGGATACCCGTCGCTGGCCATGGTTGCCAGAATTTCGCATTCGCCTTTGGCCGCCAATGCATGAAGAATTGTGATTGCGCCCACATCGTCATAATCGGGTCCCATGTCGGTGTCGAAAATGATTTTGACGGGTTGGGCTGACCAAACAATACCCGAGAAAAACATCAGAAATAAAAATGCAAAAGCTGATCGGTTAATTGGTTTCATTGGTTTCATTGGTTTAGTTGGTTTAGTTGGTTTAGGTTATTAATTTACTTCTGAAATGAGAATTTGTAATTTTCGTTGATTTTATCAGCAGTTTTAAACACCAGAACTTCACTAATATAGACATTTGCACCTTCAGATTCCGGACGTTTTTCTCCTTTCACCACCGCTTTAATTGTATGTTTTCCATCCACCAGATTGGTGATGTGGTACAAATTCATGTTTTCGTGTTGCTGATTGGCAAAATAAAAGTAGCAATCGATGGTGCGCTTGAATTCACCGTCAACAAAAATATCAGCTTTTCCGCCATCTTTAAACCAGTTTCCCACCAGCGAAACACCTGTGCCTTCAAACGAAAAACTGATTTCATCACCCGCAGCAGCACTGTATTTGGCCTGAGATATTTCTTCAATTTTTGTCGGATCTTTAGGACTGGAATCGCTGATCCAGTTGCCTTTCATTTCCCAACCTTCCTTTGCAGAAACGTTTACTTTCTTATCGAATACCAGTTTCGGGAAAGCCACTTCCAACGGAAAAACCTGAGGTTCCTGAACTTTAATTTTCAATTCCGTTGAAGTTGACTCGCCCCCATTTTCCACAGCAAATTTCTGTGCATATTCCATCGTTTTGGTAACCGCTTTATTGAAGGAATACGTTGTATTTATGAACAAGGAATCGCCAATTGCATTGACCGCCTGCTGGTATTCAGCCGGCAATCCGCTTAACCCTTTGATGACACCTAAAACCGCCATGGCATTCGACGGATTGCAGTCTGAATCCTGTCCGCAACGCGTTGAAACTTCCATTGTTTTAAGCGGATCGCCATCGCCATAAAGCAAACCCATCACAATGTATGCACCGTTGAGTTTGGCATCGATGTTAAAAGTTGAACCAGCTCCACAAATATGATCACTCCCCCATTTGGCTTCCAGTTCGGCCCATGCAGCTCGCCAGTCTGATGAGTATTGCTGATGAAGCAGAATCACATCCTTCACAATTTTCGAATAGTCGCTTTCTGCCGGAATCGAAAGCAATGCTTTGTCAATAATTTTCGGAATATCGTTTTCAAAATAGGCTTCGGCGTACAAAGCAGCAACGAACACACCGCCATAAACACCGTCGCCGTAATTCATGATGTGGCCAATTTTATCGGCTATTTTATTGGCCGTTTGAGGCATTCCGGGGCACATAAAACCAATGTAGTCGGCTTCAATCTGAAAATCAATGTCATCGGCATGAATATTATAGTCGGGATGACCTGATTGCGGAGGAAAAATGCTGTCAAAATAATTCTTGCGTGCCTGAACATTGGCATGCCACAGCTGGTAACCGGCTTTTGCAAACAGTTCCTGAAATTTTTTGGCAGGAGCATCAATACCATATTGGTCCATGGTCATTAAAAAGGTAAGCTGAACATAGATATCATCCTGCCAGATGGAACCCTTCACATCAGATGGAACCCATATAATTGAATCCTCAAAGGTTTTTCCCTGTGCCCTGAATTCGGTTGGGGCGCCATAGGTCACGCCAATCATTTTACCTGCCCAGCCTCCGGCAATTTTATCTTTCAGAATTTCGGTAGAAATTGTTCGGATATCAGCTACCTGTTTGGTCGAACACGAAACAAAAGCCATTACCAATGCTGGCAAAATCAGAGTTAACAAATACGTTTTCATAGTTGGTTTATTTTAGTTTAAAATTTCGTTGCGGAAAGGTACCGACGATTGAGCGCCAATTCGGGTTACTGAAATGGATGCCGCTTTATTGGCAAAAGCGATGGAATCCTGAATTGTTTTTCCTTCAGACAAGGCAACCACCAGCGCGCCGTTAAAGGTATCTCCGGCAGCAGTGGTATCAACAACCTCCACTTTTGGAGCACTGATGATTTCCGATTTTCCGTTCGACAGTAAAAATGCACCGGCAGAACCCATCGTAATAATCACTATCTGAACCCCTTTTCCATTGAGAACCAAAGCTGCTTTTAAAGCCGATTGTTCGTCAGAAACCTTAATTCCCGTCAGCAATTCGGCTTCTGTTTCGTTGGGCGTAATGATGTATAAATTCTGAAGCAATTCGTCAGTCAGTGCAGCAGCCGGAGCAGGATTTAAAACCACCTTCTTTTGCCTTTTCGCAGCCATCCGGGCAATGTGTTCAACAGTCGGAATCGGAATTT